>JBEAWD010000036.1:0-13633 GCA_041160585.1 Pseudomonadota bacterium
GCGGGTTCACGGGTTCGGCGCTGCTGGATTTCATGCGCGGCTATGTGGACCCTGAGCACCCGGTGATGCGGCAGGTCACCCATGCGATCGCACAGACCACCGACCATCCGCTGTCGCAATCGCCGATGGGTGTGGACGGCTGCTCCATTCCCACCTATGCGATCCCCCTGTACAACCTCGCCCTTGGCTTTGCCCGCGCGGGCACCGGCCATGGGCTTGCGCCCGATCTGGCGAAAGCCGCCACGCGGCTGCGACAGGCCATTGCGGCCGAGCCCTTCATGGTGGCGGGCAGTGGCCGCTTCGACACGCAGGTGATGCAGCGCTTGGGCCCACGCGTGTGCTGCAAGGTGGGCGCGGAAGGCGTCTATTGCGCCAGCCTGCCGGAGAAGGGCTGGGGGGTGGCCCTGAAGATGGACGACGGCAACACCTCGCGCGCTGCCGAAGTGGTGATGGCCGCGCTCATTGAGGCGCTGCTGCCGCTGTCTGGGGACGACGCCGCGGCCCTTGGCCGGCTCAGCGAAACGACCATGACCAACTGGCGTGGCCGCCGCGTGGGCAGCCTGCGCGCCTCAGCCAGCCTGCGCCAGGGTCTGAATGCCTTGTCCTGACAGCGCGCGCAGGATGTCCATCGTGTCGGCCTCATGCAGGGGCTTGTCGCTCCGCAGCCTGAGCATCCTGGGGAATCGAACCGCCACACCGCTCTTGTGGCGCGTACTGACTGCGATGCCTTCAAAGCCCAATTCGAACACCAAGCTGGGGACCACGCTTCTGACCGGCCCGAACTTTTCCACCGTGGTCCGCCGAATCACACGGTCCACTGCAGTGAACTCCTCATCGGTCAGGCCCGAATAGGCCTTGGCAAAGGGGACCAGCCACAAGCCATCGGTGGCCGGGGGTTCACGCCGTTCGATGGCCTCCAGCACCGTCTGCACCTCGGCCTGGTCGCGGGGCGTTCGGCTCCACACCGCGAAGGTGTAGTCGGTGTACAGGTTGGCACGGCGTCCGTGTCCAGCCTGCGCGTAGATCAGCACCGCATCGATCGTCATGGGCTCGACCTTCCACTTCCACCAGCCCACCACCCCTTCGCCTTCGACCTTGCGCCGACCCACCCCATAGGCTGCGCTGCGGTGTTTGAGCATGAACCCTTCCACGCCCCGGGCGCGGCTTTCCTCGCGCCGCGCGCGCAGCGCAGGCCAATCCTCTGCCCGCACGAGAGGCGACAACGGGAATGGTCCATCGGCCAGTAAAGCCTCCAGGGCTTGGCGCCGCTGCTCGTGGGGCCTTGCCCGCATGTCCGAACCCGCTTGCTCCAGCAAGTCGTAGGCCATGAAGGCCACCGGGGTACGCTCACGAAGTGCCTTGCTCACCACCTTGCGCGTGATGCGGGTCTGCAGCTGCGCGAAAGGCGCCGGATGCCCGTCCCGCATCACCAGCAACTCACCGTCCAGCACGGTTCCCTCGGGCAAGCCCATGGCCGCCTGCACCACCTCCGGAAACCGCTCGGTGATCAACTCCTCGCCGCGCGACCATATCCACACACCCGCGCCGCGCCGCACGAGTTGCGCGCGAATCCCGTCGTACTTCCATTCGACCAGCCAATTGCCGACCTCGCCCAACACCTCCTCCAGCCTCACCTCGTCTGCCGGGTCCACAGCCTGGGCCAAGAAGAAGGGATAAGGGCGGCCCTGCGTCAGCGTCTCGTCGCCCTGCGACGACCCCACCAGGCGTGACCAGTCGGTGGCCGATGGCAGGGTACTGCCCTGCGTGTAGCCCATCATCCGCTGGGCCACCTCATTGGGCTGCAGCCCAGCGAACTCCGCCACCGCGCGCTGCACCAGGCCCTTGCCCATCCCCACACGAAATCCGCCGCCCACGAGCTTGGTCAGCAGGAAGCGCTCTTCGGGCTGCAGCCCTGACCACAGCTCGCGAACACGAGCCTTTTGTTCGGCGGGCGGCAGCGCCCGCAGCGGGCGCAGGCCCTGCAGCATCCATGCGGCCAGGCCATCATCCGACGACAAGGCTGGCATGGGCAAGACACCCGAGACCTGCCCTTCGGTCAGGGGCTGCGCCGGCTCAGGCCGCGGGTGGACCCTCGCACCCACACCGTCGAGTGGCAGCACATGCGCGATGGTCTCGGCCAGGTCACCCACCACCTGGTAGCACTCTTCGAAGAGCCAGTCGTCGATGCCTGCGGCTTCGCACGCGGCCGCACGCAACACCGCTGTGGGTAAGGCCTGGCGGGGCTTACCACCGGCCAGCAGGTAGACCGTCCAAGCGGCGTCCTCGGCTGAGAGCGTACCCAGTGATGCGCGCAACGCCGCCACCTTGGCCGTGGTTGAGGTGCTGGCATCGAGTTCACGGTACAGGCGCGCGAACTCACGCATCGCCGCCCCCTTCGCCCGAGTAGGCCGTCTGAAACGAGCCCGCCTGCAGACCCTGCTGCTGCAGCCAACGCACCATCACCGCCTCGTAGCCGTGCGTGACAATGACTCGGCCGGCACCGCTGGCAGTGATGGCCCGCTGCAGGCCCGGCCAATCGGCGTGGTCGGACAAGACAAAGCCACGGTCCACGGAGCGACGACGGCGCGCGCCCCGCAGCTGCATCCAGCCGCTGGCAAAAGCGTCTCGGTGTTCACCGAAACGCCGCAACCAGGCGGATCCGGCCACCGACGGAGGCGCCACCACCAGTGCCTGCGCCAAATCGGCCTTGCCCAGGTCCTGCGCACGGTACACGGCCGGCAAAGCCACGCCGGCTGCGGCATAGGCGGCATTCAGCGGTTCCACGGCACCATGCACCACGATGGGACCGATGTCCGCATTCACACCGGCCAAGATGCGCTGCGCCTTGCCGAAGCTGTAGGCCATCAGCACGCTGGCCCGGCCTTGCGCACGGTTGTCCGCCCACCAGGCGTTGATGTCCGCAAAGGCGGCGGCCTGCGGCTGCCAGCGGTAGATCGGCAGGCCGAAGGTGGACTCGGTGATGAAGCAGTGGCAAGCCACGGGCTCGAAGGGGTCGCAGGTGGGGTTGCGTTCATCGTGAGCGCTGAGAAAGTAGTCGCCCGACACCACCCACACCCGGCCGTGGTGTTCCAGGCGAACCTGCGCAGCGCCCAGCACATGACCGGCCGGGTGCAGGCTGATGCGTACACCACGGTGCTCCACGATCTCGCCCCAGGCCAAGGTCTGCAGCTCGATATCAGCCCCCAGGCGGGCGCGCAGGACGCCTTCACTGCGTGCAGATGCCAGGTATCGCGTGCTGCCGCGCCGCGCATGGTCGGCGTGCGCGTGGGTGATCACGGCCTGGTCCACGGGGCGCCACGGGTCAATGTGAAAGTCGCCTGGCGGGCAATACAGGCCCTGCGGCGTTTGCACCACCAAGTCGTCCATCCCGCTGCCGTTGGCGACCCAGCCTGCGTGGTGGATCACGATGGGCCACCCCAATCGGCCACCCGCAGGTACAGGCGCGCCAATGCCGCCACGGCATAGCGCCGCAACCAGGCCCCCCAGCGGGTGACGCTCGGAGACGCGGTGATTTCATGTGATCGTTGGATTTCGGTGTCCATGGCGTGGCCCAGCGCCTTGACAAAGGCCCCATCGCGGATGGCCAGATTGGCCTCCAGGTTCACGAACAGCGACAGCGGGTCGAGATTGGAACTGCCCACGGTGGCCCAATCATCATCCACACGAACCGCCTTGGCGTGCAGAAAGGCCGGCGTGTATTCGAAGATGCGCACACCGCCGTTGAGCAGTTCGCGGTACAGCACCGCCGCAGCCATGCCGGCGATTCGCATGTCCACGCGCCCCTGAAGCAACAGGCGCACCCGCACGCCACGCTGAGCGGCCTGACGCAAGGCTCGGCGCAGTGCATGTCCGGGATAGAAGTAGGGACAGACGATGTCGATGCGATCACGTGCCTGTGCGCAAGCCGACAGCAACAGGCCCTCGATGCTGCGTCGGTGGCGAACGTTGTCGCGCCATATGAAGGCCACCGCCACGGAGGGTTCGCGCTTGTCCGTACCCGCATCGCCCACACCGCCCGCATCGGCCGGACGGGTCGGTGGCGAGTCGCAACCCCAAGGTGCGCCACGGATCTTCATGTCGGCCAGCAGGCGCCGCGCGCGTGCCCATCCAGCCCGACCACGCAAGAGCTGAGGCAGTTCATCCCGCCAGTCCGAACCAAAGGCTGCACGCGTCCACAGCGCCCTGGCGCTCTGCTCGATCGGCACCACCACCGGCCCACGGACCTCCACCGCATAGTCCAGGCGATCGGCGTTCAACACACCGTGGCGCAGGTCGATCCGGTCATCGATGATGTTGATGCCCCCCACGAAGCCCACTTCTCCATCGATGGCGCACAGCTTTTGGTGCATGCGCCGCAGGTGCTGCGGCTGCAACCAAGACCACCAGCGATCCAGGGGGCGAAACACCGTGAGGGCCACGGGCTCGTCGGCCCACCAACGCCGCAGGGCTGGCAAGGATTGCAGGGATCCGAATCCGTCCACCACCACGCGTACGCGAACGCCCCGCCGCGCCGCCTGGGTCAAGGCACGAGCCACCGCCTGCGCACTGTCGTCTTCGTGGAAGATGTACGTGGCCAGCCAGATGTCGTGCCGGGCTTGGGCAATGGCCTCCAGAAGGGCCGGAAAAAACATCGAGCCACCGACCAGCAAGCGCGCCTCGTTGTTCGGCCAATAGTGTGGCCTTCGTTTGAGGTACCAGGCCGGGAGTGCTGGTGCGCGGGCACCCGGCAGCGACTCAGGACGATCGCTCATCGCCTCAATCCGTCGTCAGCTGCCCATCCCAGGCAAACTCAGCGACCACCGGCAGGTGGTCCGACATCCGCGCCCAGGCCACACCCCTTGGCACCTCCACCGTCGTGCAACGCAGCCCGCGCACATAAAACCGATCCAGCGACCACAGCGGCACGCGCGAAGGGAACGAGGCCCGCACCGGAGAGCGCACCAGACCGGCGGCCGTCAGCGGTGCATCGAGTTGCTCGCTCCAGTCATTGAAGTCACCGCCCACGAGCACCGCCTCACCCGCCGGAACTTCGGATTCGAGCAAATCGAGCAAGCGCTGCGCCTGCCTCGCACGGCTGGCCTTCATCAGCCCGAAGTGCACCACCACCGCGTGAACGCGGCGCCCCATCCAATCAAAGGGCACGTGCAGCAGGCCACGCTGCTCAAAGCGGTGGTCACTCACATCGTGATGCCCCACGGCACCCAAAGGCCAACGGCTGATGAGTGCGTTGCCATGTTCGCCATGCCGCGTGATGGCGTTGGTGCGGTAGGCGGTGTGCCAACCCTGCGGGGCCAGAAACTCGGCTTGGCCCTGCGAGGGCCAAGCCTGCGGCCCGACGGAGAAGCGCCTCGCATCGCGGTGATGAAAGAGTCTCACCTCCTGCAGCAGCACCACATCGGCTTTCAGTGAGGCCACGCCCTGCTCCAGGTTGTGGATCTCCAAGCGGCGACGCAGTCCTACTCCCCTGACACCCTTGTGGATGTTGTAGGTCGCCGCCCGCAGGGTGGCGGTGCTCGGCCGGGGGTGATGTTCAGTCGCGAGACGCACAGAACCTCGGCAACATCAGAATAGCTTCGGCATTGCTCGGAGAAAAACAGCGGTCAGCCGCCTCGCGCCAGGGCAACCACACGTGCTGCAGGTGTTCGCGCGGCGCGAGAGTGACGGCGATGCCACGGGGCACCAGCAGGCCAAACACATGCTCGGTATTGTGGGTGACCCCCGGTGCATAACGGTGTCGCCACACCGGGTAGATCTCGTAGACGTTGCGCAGTTCCCAGTCGCGCATGTGGTGCGCCGGCACCTCGTCGCTACCGACCACGATGCCTGTCTCCTCTTGAACCTCGCGGATACAGGTCTCGATCAGGGGCTCGTGCAAGGAATCCTTGGAGCCGGTCACACTTTGCCAATAGCCCGGCTTGTCCGCGCGCTCGATCAGCAGGACCTCGAGGTCTGCGGTGTGGATCACCACGAGCACACTCTCGGGGATCTTGGGTGGACGGTCGGGCGCCTTCATGGGAGCCGTCATCGGATCGGTCATGTTGACATCATGCCTCGAATGACGAAGGGCCTGCATCTGCAGGCCCTCCCGACTGATCGGCTTGCTTCAGATCAATGAAACAAGCCTTCTGGTCGATCAAGCCGCCGCTTGAGCATTCCTCAGGCGAATGTGCAACTCACGCAACTGCTTCTCGTCCACGTTGCTGGGCGCACCCGTCAACAGACACTGCGCACGCTGCGTCTTGGGGAAGGCGATCACATCCCGAATGCTCTCGGCACCGGTCATCAGCGTGACCAGGCGGTCCAGGCCAAAGGCCAGGCCACCGTGCGGCGGCGCGCCGTACTGCAGCGCGTCCAGCAGGAAGCCGAACTTCACCTTGGCATCCTCAGACGAGATGTTCAGGGCCTTGAACACCTTGCTCTGCACCTCGGCACGGTGGATACGAACCGACCCGCCGCCCAACTCCCAACCATTGAGCACCATGTCGTAGGCCTTGGCCACGCAGCGGCCCGGGTCGGTGTCCATGTAGTCCTCGTGGCCGTCCTTGGGGGCGGTGAAGGGATGGTGCACCGCGTTCCAGCGGTTTTCGTCCTCGTCGTGCTCGAACATCGGGAAGTCGACCACCCACAGCGGCGCCCAGCGCTCCTCGAAGAGGCCCGTGCTGCGGCCGAACTCGCTGTGGCCGATCTTCAATCGCAGGGCGCCGATGGCATCGTTGACCACCTTGGCCTTGTCAGCGCCGAAGTAGATCAGGTCGCCCGTCTGCGCACCCGTGCGCTCCAGGATAGCCTTGAGGGCGGTATCGTGGATGTTCTTGACGATGGGCGACTGAAGGCCGGACCGCAGGTCTCCACCGTTTTGGCCAGCCGCGATGTCGTTCACCTTGATCCAGGCCAAGCCCTTGGCGCCATAGATCTTCACGAACTCGGTGTGGCCGTCGATGTCGCCGCGCGACAGCGCCGCACCACCCGGTACGCGCAACGCCACCACGCGACCACCGGCCGCGTTCGCCGGGCCGCTGAACACCTTGAAGTCCACGTCCTTCATCACTTCCGTGAGCTCGGTGAACTCCAGCTTCACGCGCAGGTCAGGCTTGTCTGAACCAAAGCGGAACATCGCATCGCCATAGGTCATCACCGGGTACTTACCCAGCTCCACATCCATGGCCTTGCGGAAGACATGACGAATCATGCCCTCGAACATGTCTCGGATCTCCTGTTCGTTCAGAAAGGAGGTCTCGATATCGATCTGCGTGAATTCGGGCTGACGGTCTGCGCGCAGATCCTCGTCGCGGAAGCACTTGGTGATCTGATAGTAGCGATCGAAACCGGCCACCATCAACAGCTGCTTGAACAGCTGAGGCGACTGCGGCAACGCGAAGAACTGGCCATCGTGCACGCGACTGGGCACGAGGTAGTCACGCGCACCCTCGGGCGTGCTCTTGGTCAGCATGGGCGTTTCGATGTCCACGAAGCCATGCTCGTCGAGGTACCTGCGCACCTCCATGGCCACGCGGTAGCGCAGCATCAGGTTCTTCTGCATGGCCGGGCGACGCAGATCCAGCACGCGGTGGGTCAGACGCACCGTTTCGCTTAGGTTTTCGTCATCGAGCTGGAAGGGCGGCGTAACGCTGGGGTTGAGCACTTCAAGCTCATGACACAGCACTTCAATCTTGCCGCTGACCAGATTGGCGTTCTCGGTGCCCGCTGGACGCGCCCGCACCTTGCCCACCACCTTGAGGCAGAACTCGTTGCGAACGCCTTCGGCGGTCTTGAACATATCGGGGCGGTCCGGGTCGCAGACGATCTGCACCAGTCCCTCGCGGTCACGCAAGTCGATGAAGATCACGCCGCCATGATCGCGGCGACGGTGGGCCCAACCCATGAGGGTAACGGTTTGGTCCATCAGCGTTTCGCTGACGAACCCACAGTAGGTGGTACGCATAGTGGAAGCCAGAAAAGGTGGAGTGCAGTGACGGTGCGACGCACCGCCGATGATGGTGGCCATGGGGCTGAGCCCCTGAGGACTGACCGTCTGCCTTGACGATCAGCCCTGCCGATTGGGGTCGGCCTCCCCCGGCACCTTGGCGGCCGGGGGCGGGGCTACCACGCCCATGGAGATGATGTACTTGAGGGCCTCGTCTACGCTCATGTTCAGCGGCCGCAGGTCGGCCGTGGGCACCATCAGGAAGAAGCCCGAGGTGGGGTTGGGGGTGGTGGGCACGTAGACGCTGGTGTGTTCGCCACTGAGCAGCGCGGCCACTTCACCGCTGGGCTTGCCGGTCACGAAGGCAATCGTCCACGCGCCTGAGCGCGGATACTGCACCAGCACGGCTTCCCGAAAGGCGTTGCCGCTGCTGGAGAACAGGGTGTCGGAAACCTGCTTGACCGAGCTGTAGATGCTCTTGACGATGGGGATGCGCTGCACGATGCGCCCACCCTGTCGCAACGCCCACTGCCCGAAGTAGTTCGCAGCGAACACACCGGTCAGCAGCAGGGCCAGGAACACGGCCACCACGCTCATGCCCGGGATGTGGCGCAGGGCTTCCAGTGCCGCATGGCTTTCGGCCGGCATGACCGCCTGAGTGGCCGTCAGCACCCATAGGAACAGGCCGTCCAGTGCCCCCCACACCGCGTGCAATACCCAAATCGTCACCACCAAGGGCAACCAGACCAAGAGTCCAGCCAGGAGGTAGCGCTTGAGCATGATGGGGCGCCTCAGGAATGCTTGAGGTCAGTGACAGGCACAGGAGGCCGCACAGCCACCCGAGGATGCGGAAGCCGATGCGCCGCCTTCCCCGGACGAGGCCGATGTGCCTGAGGAGGCCTCTCCAGCGCCGGCAGAGGCGCCACCGGCCGAGCCAGCCGAGCCAGCCGTGCCCTCGCCCGATGCCGGGCTGGGTGCGCCGGCACTTGAGCCGTCGGCAGCCTTAGCGCCAGCGGAGCCACCCCGAAAGTCGGTCACGTACCAGCCAGAGCCCTTGAGCTGGAAACCCGCAGCGGTGACCTGCTTGGAGAAGGTCTCTGCGTGGCAGGCCGGGCAGGTCGTCAGGACCGCGTCGGAAAGCTTCTGCAGCACGTCCTTTGCGTGGCCACAGGCGCTGCAGCGGTAAGCGTAGATGGGCATGGGCAAGCTGGGTGGGGCCTAGAGTCAACCCTCCATTATAGAACCGGGCCTACGGCCCGGCCTGCGTGCATCTTCAGTTCCCCTGCGTCTTCGATTCCTGCAGGATGCTCTCGATCGACTGCCCTTCATGCTTGAGCACCGGTGGGAGCATCGTGCCGATGAGCATGAACACCGCCGAGGCCGCCAGACCGATCAGGTTGGCCGGCACCAAGGTGTCGGGGGCGAAGTTATGGAAGAACAACCAGGTGCCCACGCCCATGATCGCCGACAGCAAGGCGCCCTGGGTGTTGGCCCGCTTCCAGAAGGCGCCGGCCACCAGCGGAATGAAGGCGCCGGTGAGCGTGACGTTGTAGGCGTTCTGCACCATCTCGTACATGGTGCTCTCACTGTTGACCGCAAACAGCAAGGCGCAGGCGGTGAAGGTCACCAGCACGATGCGCAGGGTCAGCAGGAACTGGCGGTCGCTCATGTGCGGCACGAACGGGCGCAGAACGTTCTCCGTGAAGGTGGCCGTGGGCGCCAGCAGTGCGCCGCTGGCCGTGGACAGGATGGCCGACAGCAAAGCGCCGAAGAACATCACCTGCGCCCACAACGGCATCTGGCCCAGCACCAGTTCAGGCAGGATGCGCTGGATCTCGCGCGCGTCTTCGGAAGCAAACAAGCCACCCAAGCTGGGGTCCGCCACCAGCGCCGCGTAGGCGATGAAGATCGGCACGAAGGCAAAGCAGAAGTAGACCAGACCACCAATGATCGTGCCGCGCACGGCGGTCTTCTCATCCTTGGCGCTGGTCATGCGCTGGAACACGTCCTGCTGTGGAATGGATCCAAAGGCAAAGGCGAAGAAGGCGCCAGCCATGGCCCACCAAGCGGCGGTATCGTCAGCAGCGGGGAAGAAGGCGAACTTTCCATCGGCCGCGGCCTTCTCGATCACCGTGCCGAAACCACCCGCCAAGTCCCCGACCAGGATCGCCACGGCGCTCAGGCCCACCAAGATGATCACGGTCTGGAACAGGTCGGTGAAGGCCACGGACCACATGCCGCCGAAGATGGTGTAGACCACCACCACACCGGCGCCCAGCAGGATGGCGGTGTTCAATTCCACCGCACCGCCCGACAGGCCGTAAATCACCAAGCCCAGGGCGGTCATCTGCGCCGAGGTCCAGCCCAAGTACGACAGCACGATTGCGGTGCTCGTCAGCACCTCGACCGACTTCCCATAGCGCTTCTTGTAGAAGTCGCCAATGGTCAGGAGATTCATCCGGTAGAACAGCTTGGCGAACAGCAAGGCCGCCAACACCAGGCAGACCGACGCGCCAAAGGGGTCACCCGGAATACCTGATAGGCCGTCGCGGGCGAAGGTGGCCGACACGCTCAGCACGGTTTCTGCGCCGAACCAGGTGGCAAACACCGTGGCCACGTTCATGTACAGCGGCAGACTGCGGCCCGCCACCAGATAGTCTTTGGCACTGTGCACCCGGCGAGCGGCCATGAGACCGATGCCGATGGTCACGATCATGTAGATGATGACGAAGGTCACCAGCATCGCTCACGCTCCTTTAATGCAAGGCAAGTTCAGGCGCCCATTGTCCCCAATGTCTGCCGGTGTAAAGGCAACACCCCAGGGCGCGCCGGGTCATCTGGGGAATTCAGTAGTCGCGCAGGGCCTGCATCACCTGAACCAGGTGCACGCCCACGATACCGACCACAAAGCCCACAAGGGCCCAGATGATCCCCTTGATCATCCGGTTCGTGCGCCGCTGCTCGGCCAGCATGGCCACGAGCAATTCCTGGCTCGGCGCGCCGCCACCGCGCAACAGGCTCTGGTGTACCAGGCGCGGCAGTTCGGGCAGCATGTGGGCATAGCGCGGGGCCTCGGCCTTGAGCGCGGCCACGAAGCCTCGCCAGCCGATCTGTTCGTTCATCCAGCGCTCCAGGAAGGGCTTGGCCGTGCTCCACAGGTCCAAGTCAGGGTCGAGTTCGCGGCCCAGGCCCTCGATATTGAGCAGGGTTTTCTGCAGCAGCACCAGTTGCGGCTGGATCTCCACATTGAAGCGGCGAGAGGTTTGGAACAGCCGCATCAGCACCTGCCCCAGGGAGATGTCCTTGAGCGGACGGTCAAAGTGCGGCTCGCACACCGCACGGATGGCGCCTTCGAGCTCATTGACCTTGGTGCCGGCGGGTACCCAGCCGCTTTCGATGTGCAGCTCGGCAACCCGCTTGTAGTCGCGTCGGAAAAAGGCGATGAAGTTCTGCGCCAGGTAGTCCTTGTCCACCTCGGTCAGCGTGCCGATGATGCCGAAGTCCAATGCGATGTAGCGCCCCCGGGTGGCCGGGTCCACGCTGACCATGATATTGCCCGGGTGCATGTCGGCGTGGAAAAAGCCATCACGGAACACCTGGGTGAAGAAGATCGTCACGCCGTCGCGTGCCAGCTTCTTGATGTCCACGCCCGCTTCGCGCAAACGCTCGAGCTGGCTGATGGGCACACCCTTCATGCGCTCCATGACGATCACGTTGTCGCGGCAGTAATCCCACATCATCTCGGGGATCAGGATGATGTCCAGGTCTTGCATGTTGCGCCGCAGCTGGGCCGCATTGGCCGCCTCGCGCACCAGGTCGAGTTCGTCATGAAGGTAGGTGTCGAACTCGGCCACCACCTCGCGGGGCTTCAGGCGCTTGCCATCACTGCTCACCCGCTCCACCCACACCGCCAGGCGGTGCAGCAGGGCCATGTCATCCTCAATGGCGCGCAGCATGCCCGGTCGCAGTACCTTCACCGCCACCTCGCGGCCGTCCTTGAGGGTGGCAAAGTGCACCTGCGCGATGGAGGCGCTGGCCACGGGCACCGGGTCGAAATCCTCGAACAGCTCTTTCACCGGGCGGCCCAGTGCCCGCTCGATCAACGCCACACTCTGGGCGCTGGGAAATGGAGGCACGCGGTCCTGCAGCTTCGAGAGTTCGTCGGCAATGTCCGGCGGTACCAGGTCACGCCGCGTCGACAGCACCTGACCGAATTTCACGAAGATCGGGCCCAGCCGCTCCAAGGCCATGCGCAGCCGCTCACCGCGTGTGCCGTCAAAGCGGCGCCCCAGGGTCACCAGCCGTGCAAGTACCCTCACCCAGGGTTGGCGAAAGCCCGACAGCGCGATGTCGTCCACGCCGAAGCGCAGCAAGGTCAGGGTGATGCGCACCAAGCGCAGGAATTGCCGGATGGAAGAGCCGCCCATCAGGCGCCCCCACGGGCGGACAGCCGCGCCACGGCCTCGCGCAGGGCGCGCGCCACCGCCAAACCCCAGGTGCGCAGCCGCTCGGCCGATACCGGTCCGAACAGGCGCTCCACATCGGCCGCCACGTCCCAACGGAGGTTTTCTGCCAGCCAGTTCACATCGGCGGCGAACTGTGCGTCGCCGGCGAGTTGCAACTGGGGCGTGCCACCGGCCAGCACGCGTGTCACCAGACCCAAGGGATCGTGGGTGTCCACAACCACCTCCAATTCAGGCGCTGCCGCGTCGTCATCCAACATGGGACACAAGTCCAGCAGTCCCGCCGGCGTGACCTCAACCTGAAGCGCCGCCGGTGGCGGCACCACCATCGCCAGCAGGCGCGGCCAACCATCGCAGGCGACCCGCAGGCGCCTACCGGCATGGGGCTGCAGACGCTGCAGGGCCACCGGCTCGGCAGCCAGCACGTGGTTGAGCAGCAGGATCAGGCGCTCACGGCCCTCCTGCTCCAAAAGTTGGCGCAGGCCGGTGTGGGCGGCAGAGCTGGCAAAGGCGGACATGAAGGGATTCTCACATCTTCGAGAGCAGGGCCCCATCGCCACCCCGAATCCGACAGCGCAAGACGGCCGGTCCTGTTCCCAAGTGGAGGGTAGGATTCGGGCATGCAACAGCACCGTACCCTGAGCATCACCCCCGTGATCATGGCCGGCGGCTCCGGCACGCGGCTGTGGCCCCTGTCACGGGCCGGCTACCCCAAGCAGTTCCTCGTGCTGGGCCACGACCCCGATGACCGCAGCAGCCTGTTCCAGCAGGCCGTACGCCGCCTGAGGCAGCTGCAGGCGCCAGGCACCACGGTGGCTCAGCCAGTGATCGTGGGCAATGAAGACCACCGTTTCCTGGTGCTCGACCAGTTGCGTGAGATGGGCGTAGACCCACAGGCCGTGCTGTTGGAGCCCACGGGCCGCAACACCGCGCCGGCCTTGACCCTGGCGGCCCTGCAGGCGCTGTCCACAGGAGAAGACCCGGTCATGGTGATGACGCCGGCCGACCAGACCGTCACCGATGGGGCGGCCTTCGGCGCAGCCCTGCAGCGTGCGGTGGCGGCAGCAGCCGACGGCACCATCGTCATCCTGGGGGTCACGCCCGCCCGCCCGGAGACGGGCTACGGCTACATCCGCAGTGAACGTGACGCCGGCACGCATGGCGAGCAGGCCGTGCTGCAGTTCGTGGAGAAGCCCGATGCGGCCACGGCCGCTCGATACCTGGC
>JBEAWD010000119.1:0-16363 GCA_041160585.1 Pseudomonadota bacterium
TCACTGAAGGCACCACTGAGCCCCACCCGGCGCAAAAACTGCTCATCGACCTCACCGGCGAAGGCGGAAAGGTCCAGCGTGGCCTGGCGTGCACCGACGAACCCTTCACGGGTCAACTGCAACCGGACCGTCTGCCGGTCCAGGGCGGCACGGGTCAACTGCCAGTGCAGGGCACTGAGGGAGTCGACATCTTTGCAGGCCTCATCCGGGCTTCGCCCCAAGGGGTTGGGCGCGCCGGCACACACGGCCACGACACGGTCACCGGCTTGAACCCCAGCGCGCTCGATCGGGCTGCCCGCCACCGGGGTGGCCAGGCGGGCCACCGGCTCCTGCGTGCCCCACCAGGCGGCCGCCGCGTAGAGCAGTACCGCCAGGATCAGGTTGGCCAACGGACCCGCGGCCACGATCAAGGACCTCTGCAGCAGGGGGCGTTGGTCAAAGGCCGTGGGCAGAAACTCAGGCGACACCTCCTCCTCCCGCGTGTCCAGCATGCGCACATAGCCACCCAGGGGCAAGGCGCACAGCACCCACTCGGTGGCCTGAGGGTTCGCTTGGCGGCGCCAAAGCACCGGTCCGAAACCCACCGAGAAACGCAGCACCCGAACGCCACAGGCGCGCGCCATCCGGTAGTGACCCCACTCGTGGACGGTCACCAGCACCGCGATGGTGAGCAGGAAGGAAAGAACTGTTGTCATGGCGCGGGCGTCCAGATCCCCATGGTCAGACGGCCCGCGCGTCGGCCCAGCGACCAACCTGGGTGCGCACGCCTTGGTCCAGCGCGATCAGGTCGTCCAAGCCGGCATCCTTCATCAGCCGGGGCTCAATCTCGTTCAAGGCGCGGGCATTGAGCCGGTAAATGTCCATGAATCCGATGCGACCGGCCAGAAACCGCTCCACGGCCACCTCGTTGGCCGCATTCAACACCGCGGTACAACCCAGGGGACCACGCAGGGCATGCCAGGACAGGAACAGACCGGGGAAACGTCGCTCGTCGGCCTCCTCGAAGGTCAGCGCCTTCATCGAGGTCCAATCCAGGGCACAGGCGCCGGATTCGATGCGCTGCGGCCAGGCCAGGCCATAAGCAATCGGTACGCGCATGTCCGGCGTGCCCAACTGCGCCAACACGGACTGGTCGCGGCACACCACCATGGAGTGCACGATGCTTTGGGGATGGATCACCGCGCGGATGCGCTCAGGCTCCAGGTCGAACAACCAGCGCGCCTCGATGACCTCCAACGCCTTGTTCATCATGGTGGCCGAGTCCACCGAGATCTTGCGTCCCATCACCCAGGTGGGGTGGGCGCAGGCCTCCTCGGGCGTGACGGCTTCCAGGGACTTCGGATCGCGCTGTCGGAAGGGGCCGCCGGATGCGGTCAGGATGATGTGGTCGACGCGCTGAGACCAGGTGCCACGGTCTTCCGGCAGGCATTGGAAGATGGCCGAGTGTTCGCTGTCGATGGGGATCAGCGTGGCGCCGCCTTCCCTGACGGCCTGCATGAACACCGCGCCGCCCACCACCAGGGCTTCCTTATTGGCCAACAGCAGCCGCTTGCCGGCTCGCGCAGCGGCCAGGCACGATGGCAAGCCCGCCGCACCCACGACGGCCGCCATGACCGCGTCCACCTCGGGATCGGCGGCCACGTCGCAAAGGGCCTGGGGACCTTCCATGACCTCGGTCACGCAGCCTGCCTGTCGAAGGCGCTCACGAACGTGGGCCGCGCGCGAGGCATCCGTGACCACCGCCAGCCGTGGCCGCCATTTCAGACACTGTTCGATGAGCTCATCCACGCGGCTATGCGCCGTCAGCGCACGAACCTCGATGGCATCGGGGTGGCGCGCCGCCACATCCAGGGTGCTGGTGCCGATGGACCCCGTCGACCCCAATACCGCCAGGCGCAACTTCCTGTTCATCTTCCCCCCAAGGCCAAGACCGCCATGGCCGCCGGCAACACCGGCAGAAGGGCATCCACGCGATCCAACACACCGCCGTGCCCGGGCAGCAGGCCGCTGCTGTCCTTGGCCCCGACAGCCCGCTTGATCATCGACTCGAAGAGGTCACCCAGTACACCCAATGCAACCAGGGCGGTCACCACGAAGATCAGCCCGTGAACGCCAAAGTCCTGCAGCGATCGTGCAAACACGCTGGGCGCGCCGAGGTTGAACTGCCGCTCGGCCCACATCCACAACACGGCCAGGAGCAGAACTCCCACGCAGGCGCCGGCCACGCCTTCCCAGGTCTTGCCAGGGCTGAGGGTTGGTGCCAACTTGCGACGTCCCCATCGATGGCCCGCGAAGTAGGCCGACACGTCAGATACCCACACGATGCACATCACCGACAGCATGAAGTTCACGCCCACGCCACGGGCCAGCGTCAGGGCCAGCCAGGTGCTGTACATCACGATCAGGCCGCTGGCCAGACGCACCGCCTGGGGCAGCTGCATCCATCCGCGAGGGCCCTGTGGCATCAGCAGCACACAGGCCACGACCCACAGCACGGTCAGCCACATCCACGCCAGCGCATGTGGTCCGGTGGGCAGGTCCTGCGTGGCGCTCAGTGCAGCGGCCAGCACCATGGCCGCTGTATAGCCCAATGCCCGGGCGCCCGACCAGCCGTTCAAACGCGCCCACTCCCAAGCGCCGGCGCTGGCCAGCACCAGGGCAAACAGACTGAAGGGCCACACCGATTCGGTGAACAGGGTCGGCAGCAGCACGGCCACCAGCACAAGCGCCGTGATTACGCGCTGGCGCAGCATCGGCTCAGGCCTCCCCGTGGGCCCCGGGGGCACATCCTGCTGACCAGAGTCCAGAGCACGGCTCAGCCATGGGCCGTCAAGCTCGCCGCACCGTCGGATGCACCGCCCAGCCGTGGCGACCCCGGCTGGGCCTGATCGCCGTGCGGATGATGGTCGGGCAGTGTTCCGAATCGCCTCTCGCGCGAGGCGTAGAAGGCCAGCGCCTGCTGCACGTCCTCGTCGTCGAACTCAGGCCACAGGCGTTCCGTGAAGAACAGTTCCGCATAGGCCGATTGCCACAGCAGGAAATTGCTGAGCCGGCATTCGCCGCCGGTGCGGATGAGCAGGTCGGGGTCGGGCGTATCGGACAAGGCCATGTAGCGGCTCAAGGTGCGCTCATCGAGTTCACTGGCTGTCACGCCGGCAGCCATGGCCCGCTTGCAAGCCTGCACCACGTCCCAGCGCCCTCCGTAGTTGAAGGCGACGTTGAGGGTGATGCGCCGGTTGCCGGCGGTCATCTGCTCCATCTTGGCGAATGCCTGCCGCACTTTGGGCGACAGGGCCGCCAAGTCGCCAACAGCCCGCAGGCGCACGCCTTGAGCAGCCAGTTGGTTCACATGTGCCTTCATGGCGGTGGGCACCAGGGACATCAGGCCGGACACCTCGGACTCGGGGCGGCTCCAGTTCTCGGTCGAAAACGCGTAGACGGTCAGGGACTGCACGCCGACGTGCGCGAAGGCTCGAACGGCCCGAACCAGCGCCTCCACGCCCTCCTTGTGGCCCAGAAGTCGCGGCAGGCCACGCTGCGTGGCCCAGCGGCCGTTGCCATCCATCACGATGGCCACGTGACGTGGCATCGGGTGCAACTGGGCTGGGCTGTCAGACTTCACAGGCCGCGCACCTTTCGAACATGGCGGTCAAACCGCCATGATCTCCGCTTCCTTGCCCTGGACCAAGCGATCCACCTCGGCCACGGTGCGGTCGGTCAACTTCTGGACCTCGTCCTGGGCACGGCGCTCATCGTCTTCGCTGGCCAACTTGTCCTTGACCAGCTTCTTCACCTGCTCATTGGCGTCGCGCCGCAGGTTGCGCACGGCGACCTTGCAATCTTCGCCCGCACCACGCACCACCTTTGTCAGCTCGCGGCGGCGCTCTTCGGTCAGTGGGGGCATCGGCACACGCAGAAGGTCACCCTGGGCGCTGGGGTTGAGCCCCAGATCGCTTTCACGGATCGCCTTTTCGATCTTTGGGGCCATGCCCTTTTCCCAAGGCTGCACGCTGATGGTGCGGGCGTCCAGCAGGCTCACATTGGCCACCTGGCTGATCGGCACCATCGAGCCGTAGTAGTCCACCTGTACCTGGTCGAGGATGCCCGGGTGGGCGCGACCGGTGCGGATCTTCTGCAGTTCACCCTTGAAGGCCTCGATGGACTTGGCCATCTTCTGCTCGGCGTTCTTCTTGATGTCGGCAATGCTCATGGGAATTGAAGGGATCGGATGGGTCTCAAACGTGCACCAGGGTACCTTCGTCCTCGCCCTGCACGACGCGGCGCAGTGCACCAGACTTGAAGATGCTGAACACCTTGATGGGCAGCTTTTGGTCTCGGCACAGCGCAAAGGCCGTGGCATCCATGACCGCCAGGTTGCGAGAAATCGCTTCGTCGAAGCTGATCTTGGAATAGCGGGTTGCGTGGGGATCCTTGTGCGGGTCGGCGCTGTACACGCCGTCCACCTTGGTGGCCTTGAGCACCACCTCGGCGCCGATCTCGGCACCGCGAAGGGCAGCGGCCGTGTCGGTGGTGAAGAAGGGATTGCCCGTACCGGCGGCGAAGATCACCACCTTGCCCTCTTCAAGGTACTGCAGAGCCTTGGGTCGGACATAAGGCTCGACCACCTGCTCGATACCGATGGCGCTCATCACGCGTGCGGTAAGGCCCTCCTGGCGCATGGTGTCGGACAGCGCCAGACTGTTCATCACCGTGGCGAGCATTCCCATGTAGTCGGCGGTGGCGCGGTCCATCCCCACCGACCCGCCGGCCACGCCACGGAAGATGTTGCCGCCACCGATGACCACCGCAACTTCGCAGCCCAGCTGCGTGACTTCAGCCACTTCGCGCACCATGCGCACGATGGTGGCGCGGTTGATGCCGTAGGCATCATCGCCCATCAGGGCTTCACCGGAAAGCTTCAAAAGGATGCGTCGGTAGGCAGGCATGCGAGGCGTGTGGAGCAAACCGAAAAACACCCCAGTGTAAGGGGCGGCAGGCGTGAAATGGGGGCCGCCCGAGCGGCTTTTTTTACCGCGCGCGGGGCCCCCGGGCCATGAGGCTTACTGCGCCTTTGACGCAGCCGCCACCTGTGCGGCCACTTCGGCCGCAAAGTCGTCCTGCTTCTTTTCGATGCCCTCGCCCACCACGTACAGGGTGAACCCCTTGGCCGCCGTGTTGGTGGACTTCAGGTAGGCGCCCACGGTCTGCTTGCCATCGGCCGCCTTGACGAAGACCTGGTCGAGCAGAGAGACCTCCTTGAGGAACTTCTGCACCGAGCCTTCAACCATCTTGGCCACGATGTCAGCCGGCTTGCCCGACTCGGCGGCCTTTTCGGTGGCGATCTTGCGCTCCTTGTCCACCAGGTCGGCCGGCACTTCGGCGCTGGACAGGGCCGCAGGCTTCATCGCCGCGATATGCATGGCCGTGTCCTTGGCGGCCACGTCGTCGCCGTCGAACTCGACGAGCACGCCGATGCGGGTGCCATGCAGGTACGACGCCAGCTTGCCACCACCGGCATACCGCTTGAAGCGGCGGATGGTCATGTTCTCGCCGATCTTACCGATCAGGCCCTTGCGCACATCTTCCACCGTGGGGCCGAAGGATTCCATGGCCAGCGGCAGGGCCGACAGGGCCGCCACATCGGCGGGGTTGTTGGAGGCCACCAACTCGGCGCAGGCCTTGGCGAAGGCCAAGAAGGCGTCATTCTTGGACACGAAGTCGGTCTCGCAGTTGATCTCGATCAGTGCGCCGGTGCTACCCGACACCGCTGCCGAAATCACGCCCTCCGCGGTGATGCGGGCAGCGGCCTTGCCGGCCTTGTTGCCCAGCTTCACGCGCAGGATCTCCTCGGCACGGACCATGTCGCCATCGGCCTCGGTGAGTGCCTTCTTGCACTCCATCATCGGCGCGTCGGTCTTGGCGCGCAGTTCAGCCACCATGCTGGCGGTAATCGCAGGCATCTTCTCTTCTCCGTCGGTTTGAAAAAGGGGCCGTACAGGCCCCCTTGGAATGCAGGATGTCGGCTGGACACCCGGGGAAGTGATCGGTTTGTCTGAAGCGGCCACAGGGCCGCCCTGAACATGGCGCGATCAGGCCCCTTCGTTGACTTCCACGAACTCGTCGCCTTCGCCAGCAGCCACCGCTTGGGTCAGCTCCTGGGTGGCGTTGGCTTTGCCATCGAGCACGGCATCGGCCACCGCTCGGGCGTAAAGCGCCACGGCCTTGGCCGAGTCGTCGTTGCCGGGGATGACATAGTCAATCCCCTCGGGTGAATGGTTGGTGTCCACAACGCCCACGACCGGAATGCCCAGCTTGTTGGCTTCCTGGATGGCGATCTTGTGGTAGCCGACGTCGATCACGAACAAGGCATCGGGCAGCGCGGCCATGTCGGCGATGCCACCGATATCCTTCTCCAGCTTGGCGATCTCGCGCTGGAACATCAGGGCTTCCTTCTTGATGGACGGCTGCGTGCCGGCTTCGACCTGGGCCTGCATGTCCTTGAGCTTCTTGAGCGATCCTTTGACCGTCTTGAAGTTGGTGAGCATGCCACCCAACCAACGCTGGTCGACATAGGGCATGCCGGCGCGCTGGGCCTCAGCGGCGATGACCTCGCGCGCCTGACGCTTGGTACCAACCATCAGGACGGTGCCGCGGCGAGCGGCAAGTTGCCTGATGAACTTCATCCCGTCCTGGAACAGAGGCTGCGTCTTCTCCAGGTTGATGATGTGGATCTTGTTGCGATGGCCGTAGATGAAGGGGGCCATCTTGGGGTTCCAGAAGCGGGTTTGGTGACCGAAGTGCACACCGGCTTCCAG
This sequence comes from Pseudomonadota bacterium, assembly GCA_041160585.1. Taxonomy (GTDB): domain Bacteria; phylum Pseudomonadota; class Gammaproteobacteria; order Burkholderiales; family Burkholderiaceae_C; genus RFTU01. Next base: position 6,816 of record JBEAWD010000119.1, read on the forward strand.
CATTTCACGCATGCTGACGGACATGATTTCTCCTAGAAGGTTGGGTCTAGAATCCCGCCGAAATTCCCGTTTGCCTGCGCGTACTCAGCGTACGGCGTCGCGCTCGGGAACACCTCTGGTGGCGGCATTCGCGATTTGCTCACCCGACTGCGGGTAAACCCAAGGAGTATAGCAGGCTTGCTCCCCGCCCCGATCGACCCGCTGACCACAGCACCCAGTGCCCATGAGCGCGACTGGCCCCTGCACGGCGTGCAGGGCTCGCGCCGGATCGAGTCTTGGGGCGTGGCCTCGCTCCCGCACATGACACTGATGGAGCGAGCCGGCCGCTCGGTGGCCCGCTTGGCCATGGCCATCATGCCCCCAGGCTGTCCGGTGCTGGTCGTAACCGGCGCCGGCCATAACGGCGGCGATGGCTGGATCGCCGCCCGTTGGCTGCAGGCTCAGGGCTGCCCCGTCCGCGTGTGGGAAGTGGTGCCGGCTGTTGCGCCGGATGCGCAGTCTGCGCGGTCGGCGGCCCTGCAGGCCGGTGTGGTGGTCTTGCCTTGCCCGCCCTGGCCCCTGGCCGGGCCCGACCCCAGGGGCGCAGCCCAGTTGCAGCAACACGGCTTGCTCGTGGTGGACGCGCTGCTGGGCATCGGGGCGCGGGAGCCCCTGCCCGAGCCCGTGGGCGAGGCCATCCAGTGGATGGCGCGCACCGCAGCGGCCTCGCCGTCGGTGGTGGTGCTCAGCGTAGACGTACCCAGCGGTCTTCATCCCGACACGGGCGCTCGACTGGCTTGTGCTGGAGCTCACGCCTCAGGGAAAGATTGCGCGTTACAGGCGCAGCACACGCTGAGCCTGTTGACGCTCAAGCCTGGCCTTTTCACCCATGAAGGACGGGATGCCGCCGGTCGCGTGTGGTTCGATGACCTGGGCATCGACGCCGTGGGCACCGCGCCGGCGTGGCCCAAGCCCCAGGCGCGCTTGGTGCCGCGCTCCCTGCTCGAGCAGATTCGCCGGCCGCGCATACTGGCCTCGGGCAGCCCGCGCCAAGGCGGGCACAAGGGCAGCTACGGCGACGTGTGGCTGCTGGGCGGCGCACCCGGCATGCGCGGTGCCCTGCGTCTGGCGGCAAGGGCGGCGCTGGCCTCGGGCGCCGGGCGAGTCCACCGCATCGACCTGAATGGAAGTGCGCGCGGCCATGCCGGGCCCGAGCACGCTCGGACGCATTTAGGGCACGCGGCTGGCTTCAGCGACTTGGGTGACCGGCCAGGCGCAACCGACGAATCGGCCCTGGAGGTGATGACCGGCACCTGGGAAGACCTGCAGCAGGCCCTGGCCAGTGGCGCGGTGGTGGTGGCCGGCTGCGGGGCAACGTCGGCCATCGCCTCGTACCTGCCCGAACTGCTGCGCCGCGCTCGCCGTCTCGTGTTGGATGCCGATGCCTTGAATGTGCTGGCCAGCGACCCCGCGCTGGAGGCACGCCTTCGCGCCCGCGGCCCGCGTGGGCAGGCCACTGTGTTGACGCCCCACCCGCTGGAAGCCGCACGGCTGTTGGCCTGCGGTACGGCCGAGGTCCAGCGCGACCGTCTGGAGGCAGCGCAAGCCCTGGCCGATCGCTTTGGGCTCACCGTGGTCCTCAAGGGAGCCGGCAGCATCGTGGCCACGCCCGCATGCATCCCTTGGATCAACGCCAGCGGCAATGCGCGGCTGTCCACGGGTGGGACGGGGGACGTGCTGGCCGGTTGGATAGGCGGGACATGGGCCAGCGCCACGGCGCAAAGCCAGGATGATCTTCACGATCTGGTTGCAGGCTGCGTGCACCTGCATGGCCGGGCTGCGGACCGGGTGGACCCGTCAACGGGTCGCTGCGAAACCGTCGTCTTGCCGGCCTCAGTCCTGATCGGCGAGATGGCGCGAGAGCTGATGCGCGCAAGCCACGGCCACCAGCGCTGAGACCGTCGCGGCCCAGAAGACCGCCTCAAAACCGAGGTGCTGGGTCAGCAGACCGCCGCCCAGGCCTCCGATGACGCCCGAAAGCCCATACCCCAGCACCGCATATAGCGCCTGCCCCCGCCCCCGCAGCCGCCCCGGGAAGAAGACGCTCAACTGTGCTGTACAGGCCGCGTGCTGCGCCGCAAACGTCACGGCGTGCAAGAGCTGCGCGGCCACGAGCACGGCCATCACCTCGCCGAAGCCGGCAATCGCGCTGAAGCGCAGGACGCACAAGACCGCGGCCCACCACAGCCACCGTGCCGGCACCAGACGTGCCGCCCACGTCGATCCGAACCAGAAGAAGGCAATCTCGGCCATGACGCTGACGGCCCACACCAGGCCGACCACCGACTTGTCATAGCCCAGGTCGTCAAGGTACAGGCTCAGAAAGGTGTAAAGGCCCGTATGACCGAGCACCGTGAAGAGATGGTGGCGAAGAACCACTGCACACGCCGTTGGCGGAGTACCTGCCACACCGATCCTTCCACGACCGTGTGCTCGACGGCGGAGTCGACGCGTGAGGGCAGGCGCGCGGCGGCCACACACAAGGCCACCAGCAGCACGACCATGACCCAGGCAAAGGCGTCGATACCCGCGCTTTCCAGCACGAAGCCTGCCGCCGTCACCGACAAGATGAAGCCGATCGAACCCCACACGCGGATTCGGCCATAGCGGCGCGTGTCCATGCCACCCTCGGTCTGAAGAAACCGCGCCAGGGCCGATTCCGACAGGGGCACCACACCGCCGTTGCAGATGAACAGCAGGAACACGCACAGCGGCAGCCAACCCCAGGCATGCGCCGGCGCCAGCAGGCTGCCCATCAGGAGCGATCCGGCCGCTGCCGCACGCAGAAGCCACACGCGACGTCCGGTGTGATCGGCCAGCCATCCCCAGGCATAGGGCACGAAGACCCGGGTCCAGGCCTGCAGCGACGAGATCACCCCAATGGCCAAGGCCGAGTAGCCCAGAGACTTGAACCACAGGGGGGCGTAGGTCGTGAAGAACCCGATGCTGGCGAAGTAGGTGAAGGACACGGCGGCGAAGGCCGCCCAGGGCGGGCGGCTCACGCGGTGGCCGAACCCTTGATCGGGGGAACAGGCAAGGTCACGTCACCACACTGGGCGCGGTGCATCAGCGCATGGTCCATCACCACCAAGGCCAGCATCGCCTCGGCAATCGGTGTGGCACGGATGCCCACACAGGGGTCATGACGGCCGAAGGTCTCCACCGTGGCAGGCTGCAGGGCACGGTCGATGGAGCCCTTGGGCAGCCGTATCGAGCTGGTGGGCTTGATGGCGATTCGCACGACCAAGTCCTGCCCGGTGCTGATACCGCCCAACACACCACCGGCGTGGTTACTGCAAAAGCCCTCAGGCGACAGTTCATCACCATGCTGGCTGCCGTTCTGTGCCACCACCGCGAAGCCGTCACCGATCTCCACGCCCTTGACCGCATTGATGCCCATCATGGCGTAAGCGATGTCCGCGTCGAGCTTGTCGAACAGTGGCTGCCCCAGGCCGACCGGCACACCGGCGGCGCGCACCTCGATTCGCGCCCCCACCGAGTCGCCCTTCTTGCGCAAAGCGTCCATGTAGGCTTCCAGCTCGGCGATGCGACTGAGGTTGGCGGCAAAGAAGGGGTTGTTCGGGATGTGTTCGACGCCCTCGAAGGGAATATCGATTTCACCCAGCGCCGACATCCAGCCGGTGAACCGCGTGCCATGGCGCTCCAGCAGCCACTTCTTGGCCACGGCGCCGGCGGCCACCATCGGGGCCGTCAAACGGGCTGAGGAACGGCCACCGCCACGGGGGTCGCGCAGGCCGTACTTGCGCCAGTAGGTGTAGTCGGCATGGCCCGGACGAAAGGTGTCGAGGATGTTGCCGTAGTCCTTGCTGCGTTGGTCGGTGTTACGGATCAGCAGCGCAATAGGTGTACCCGTGGTGCGGCCTTCGTACACGCCCGACAGGATTTCCACCGCATCGGGCTCGTTGCGCTGGGTTACATGGCGGCTGGTGCCTGGGCGGCGCCGATCCAGATCGGGCTGTATGTCAGCCTCGCTCAGGGCCAAGCCGGGTGGGCAGCCGTCGATCACGCAGCCGATGGCAGGGCCGTGGCTCTCGCCGAAATTGGTGACGCGGAAAAGCCCGCCAAAAGTGCTGCCGGACATGGATCAGGGACTGGGGCAGAAAGCCCCGATTGTGACAGCCAGCCTGTCGCTTCAGCGATTGGCCGAATCGCCACCGGCTCCGCTGGCGGCCGGCGCATCCTCGGCCGGCCAATCCCGGATGTAGGCCTTGAGCATGCGGTTCTCGAAGTCCTGCGCATCCACCACGGCCTTGGCCACGTCGTACAGCGAGATCACGCCCATCAGGGTTCGACCATCAAGCACGGGCATGTAGCGGGCGTGGCGCCCCAGCATCATGCGGCGAACCTCGTCCATCTCGGTCTCCATCGTGCAGGTCATCGGGTGGTCATCCATCACCGAGCGAACCTGCAGCGTGCCAACCTGGTTGCCATTCCTCACCACGGCTGCGATCACTTCGCGGAAGGTGAGCATGCCAGTGAGGTCGCCGTGCTCCATCACCACCAGCGAGCCCATATCGTTCTCGGCCATGGTCTTGATGGCGTCGGCCAAGGGCATGTCCGGCACCACGGTGAACAAGGTGCTGCCCTTGACGCGGAGGATGTCGCTGACCTTCATGACACGTCCTGCTGAGTGAAATCCATAGGCCAACATAGCACACAATCGGGCGCAGACCAACGCCGGAATCTCCCACCATGGCCGGATACAGCGACCCCCACTTCGACACCCTGGCCCTGCATGCCGGCGCGGCACCCGACCCCGCCACGGGCGCGCGGGCTGTCCCCCTGCACCTGAGCACCTCCTTCGTCTTCAAGGATGCGGAGCAGGCGGCGTCGCTGTTCAACATGGAGCGGCCCGGTCATGTGTACAGCCGCATCAGCAACCCAACCAATGCGGTGTTCGAGGAACGCATGGCCGCCCTGGAAGGGGCCGTGGGTGGCATTGCCACGGCCAGCGGTCAGGCGGCGCTGCACCTGGCGGTGGCCACCGTGGCCGGTGCCGGTTCGCACATCGTGGCCAGTGGCGCCCTTTACGGCGGATCACACAACCTGCTGGCCTACACGCTCAAGCGATTCGGCATCGACACGACTTTCGTGCCACCCAGAGATCTGGACGCCTGGCGAGACGCCATCCGCCCCAATACCCGGCTCCTGTTTGGCGAAACCCTGGGCAACCCAGGGCTCGACGTGCTGGACATCCCCTCGGTATCCGCCCTGGCGCACGAAGCTGGGCTGCCTTTGCTGGTGGACTCCACCTTCACCACGCCCTGGCTCATGCGTCCCCTGGAGTTGGGCGCGGACCTGGTGTTCCACTCGGCCACCAAGTTTCTGTGTGGACACGGCACGGTGGTGGGCGGCGTGGTGCTCGACGGCGGGCGCTTCGATTGGGCTGGCAGCGGCCGCTTTCCGGAGTTGAGTGAGGCCTATGAGGGCTTCCACGGGATGAACTTCGCCGAGGAGAGCAGCGTGGGCGCTTTCCTCCTTCGCGCCAGGCGCGAGGGCCTGCGCGACTTCGGAGCCTGCATGAGCCCGCACACCGCCTGGCTGATCCTGCAAGGGATCGAAACCTTGCCGCTGCGCATGGAGCGGCATGTGGCCAACACCCGGCGCATCGTGGAATTCCTCTGCGCCCACCCGATGGTGCAGGACGTGGCCTATCCCGAGTTGCCCTCGCATCCCGACCACGCGCTGGCGCAGCGACTCCTGCCGCGCGGCGCGGGTGCGGTGTTCAGCTTCAACCTCAAGGGGTCCAGGACACAGGGGCGTGCCTTCATCGAAGCCCTGAAGGTGTTTTCCCACCTGGCCAATGTGGGGGACTGTCGCTCGCTCGTGATTCACCCCGCCTCGACCACCCACTTCCGCATGAGCGACGAGGCACTGGCCATCAGCGGCATCGGCCCGGGCACCATTCGCCTGTCGATCGGACTGGAGGCGTCCGAGGACTTGATCGACGACCTCAAGCGGGCCTTCAAGGTGGCCGAGAAGGCCGGGGGTTCGGCATGAACATCGACCTCGGTGACCGCCAGGCCTACGCCTATACCGGCGGCAAGCCCTTCGACCCTGCCCTGCCCTGCATGGTGTTCATGCACGGGGCACTTCACGACCACAGCGTGTGGACCCTGCCGGCACGGTGGTTCGGGCACCACGGTTACTCCGTCTTGGCATTGGACCAACCGGGGCACATGCGCAGCAGCGGGCCGGTGTGCTCGGATGTTCCTGCTATCGCCCAGTGGCTGCTGCGAGTGCTGGACGCGGTGGGTGCGCAGGATGTGACCCTGGTGGGCCACAGCATGGGCTCGCTTATCGCGCTGGAGGCTGCGGCGCAAGCGCCTGAGCGCGTTGCACGCTTGGTGATGGTCGGTACGGCCTATCCCATGGCGGTGTCACCTGCCCTGCTGGAAGCTGCTGACAAGCAACCCAGCCAGGGCATCGAACTGGTGAACAACTTTTCGATCAGCAGCTGGGCCTCCAAGCCAGGCTACCCGGGCCCCGGCTTCTGGCTGCATGGCGGCAACCGCGCGCTGATGCACCGCGTCCTGGTGTCCAACCGAGAGGTCAACCTCTTCAGCCACGATTTCCGCTTGTGCAATGACTATCGGGGCGCGGAGTCCGCCATGCCTCGCGTGTTGGCGCGAACGCACCTCGTGCTGGGTCAGCGTGACCAAATGACCCTGCCCAAGGCCAGCGCCTTGCTGCGTGAGGGGCTGAGCGCCACGGTGCACAGCTTGGCCGCTGGTCACGGCCTGATGCACGAAGACCCGGAAGACTTCCTGAGGGTCCTTCGTGAGGTCACCGCACCGGCTGCAGGCTGATTGCATCGTCCTATCATGTCGACCATGAACGACACTGCCGTGCCCGCCAACCAGGGTCAAGCCGATGCCGTGGTGCAGGCCACGCGCGCCTTGTCCATCGCCAGCCTGCTGGGGTTGATTGTCCTGGGCCTGGCCTGGGAGCTGGTGCTGGCCCCCACGGGCAACCGAACCCTGGTGCTCAAGGTCGTGCCCCTGCTCTTCCCCCTGGTGGGCCTGCTCAAGCACCGCATGTACACCCACCGCTGGGTCAGTCTACTGGTCTGGATCTACTTCACCGAAGGTGTGGTGCGTGCCACCACAGACCCCTACCCCTCCTGGGTGTTGGCCCTGGTTGAGGTGCTGCTGTGTCTGGTGCTGTTCACGGCCAGTGCGGTGCATGTGCGTTGGCGGTTGAAGCAGGCCCGAGCACGGGGCCTGGCAACGGAGACGGCATGACCGTCACGGGTATCCGTGAAGCGGGGGATGAGGGCCGCCAGACGCTCCTGGGCGAACTGCAAGGTCTACTGGGTGGGAACCATGTGTTGACCGGCGCCGGCCTGGAGGCCTATGAACGCGACTGGCGAAAACGCTGGCATGGTCGCGCTTGGGCCGTGGTGCGCCCGGCCGATGCCGCCCAGGTGGCCCAGGTGGTGCAGGCCTGCGTGCGCCATCAGGTGTCGATCGTGCCCCAGGGTGGCCACACCGGACTGGTCGGCGGCGGCACACCCGATGACAGCGGATCTCAACTGGTGTTGTCGCTGCAGCGGATGAACCGCATCCGCGAGGTCGATGCCGACAACCTCACCATGACGGTGGATGCCGGCTGCATCCTGCAGTCGGTGCAGTCAGCCGCTGCCGAACACGGTCTGCTGTTCCCCCTGAGCCTGGCAGCCGAGGGCAGCTGCACCATCGGCGGCAATCTGGCCACCAATGCCGGTGGTACGCAGGTGCTGCGCTACGGCAATGCGCGTGAGCTGTGCCTGGGCTTGGAGGTCGTGACCGCCGAGGGCCAGGTGCTGGAGGGACTGGGCGGCCTGCGCAAGGACAACACTGGCTATGACCTTCGGGATCTGTACATCGGCAGCGAAGGCACGCTGGGAATCATCACCGCCGCCACCCTGAAATTGGTGCCGCAGCCGGCGGCCACGCTGACCGCGTTGGCCATCTGCAGCAGCCCCGAGCGGGCGGTCGCGCTCCTGCGCCTGGCGCGCTCTCGACTGGGCGCCACGCTGACCGGATTCGAGTTGATGAACGCGCTGTCGCGCGAGCTCGTGGCGCGGCACCTGCCCCAGATCGCGCAGCCGCTTTGGCCGTCCGCAGGTGCATGCCCACCGTGGAGCGTCTTGCTCGAGCAATCCGATGAGGAGGGCCCCGAACATGCACAGCGGCGGCTGGAAAGCCTGCTGGCGCATGCGCTGGAACTGGGCCTCATCGAAGACGCCGCGGTGGCCAAGAACCTGAGCGAGTCGCGCGCCCTGTGGCATCTGCGCGAGTCCATCCCGCTGGCGCAAGCCGAGGAAGGGCTGAACATCAAGCACGACATCTCGGTGCCGGTGTCGCGCATCCCGGGCTTCATCGACGCCACCGATGCCGACTTGGCACGGGCATTCCCGGGCTGCCGGTTGGTCAACTTCGGTCACCTGGGTGATGGGAATCTGCACTACAACGTGCAGGCACCAGGCGGGGTGGTCGCAGCCGACTTCCTCGCGCAGCAGGAAGCGGCGATCAACACACTCGTGTACGACTCGGTGCAGGCCCACGGGGGATCGATCTCGGCCGAGCATGGCATCGGACGCCTCAAGCGCGAGGAGTTGGCGCAGCGCAAAAGTCCAGTGGCCATGGCACTCATGCGGCGCCTGAAGTCAGCACTGGACCCGCACCACATCCTGAATCCAGGACGGGTCGTGTAGACCCTCCGAAGGGCTACTGCAGCGGGCCGCCCAGCCCCTTGGGCATGGGCAACGGCACCACCTCGATCCCTTCGTCAAGCAAGGACTCGCGCTCCTGTGGTGTGGTCTGCCCGCGGATGCCTCGCTCGGGCGATTCACCGTAGTGGATGCGCCGTGCTTCTTCGGCAAAGCGCCCCCCCACATCCTCGGTGTTCTCGATCACATGGTGCATCGCCTTGAGCCAGGCCTTCTGCATGAGGGTCATGGTGGCCTCCGCTTCCGGTGACGGCGGGCGCTGTGGGGCGGCGGACGCCCCGGATGCCTCCTCCGCCTGCCCCTGCTCTGCAGTGGCTTGGGCATCGAGCGCTTGGCGCGCTCCCAATCCCCGCAGGTTCAGTCTGGGCGCACTCAGGCGCTTGGTGACCTCACGGGACGCGCAGAAGGGGCACTCCAGCAGACCGCGCTCGCGCTGACTCGCGTAGTCGTCATCGGACCCGAACCATCCTTCAAAGGCGTGGCCGGCCGGGCAGCCGAGGTCGAAGACTTTCATGGAGCACATGATAGGTTCAGGCGCCTGGTGATGTCGGCATCAGGGTCGAATCCGGCGGTGCGATGCCCAGTTCGGCACACCAGGCCGCCACCGGCTTCCACTGGGGTTGCCAGCGCTCGGCGGCCCAATGCTCCAGCCACAGCAGCCCGATTTGCGTCTTGGCATCGGTCAGGTCCCCGGATGCGGCCATGAGTCGCAAGCCCTGAAGGTCCATTTCGCAGACGTCCAGCAGCTCGTCGGCATCCAGCCGTGCCGCGCCGG
>JBEAWD010000132.1:0-8360 GCA_041160585.1 Pseudomonadota bacterium
CATCCAACCCTCTCGCAGAACACGGGTGGAGGAGGTTGGATTCGAACCAACGTAGGCGTACGCCAACAGATTTACAGTCTGCCCCCTTTAGCCACTCGGGCACCCCTCCGCAGCGAACTACGCAGTATAGCAGCAAATTCAAACCCGGCCGACCGGGCTACCAGATGATGGGCGGGCGGCCCGTGTCGTGCGAGCTCAGGAAGGCTTGGGCCTGTGAAAAGTGCCCGCAGCCCAAGAAAGGCACCGGCGGGCGGCGGGCGGACAGCGGAGAGGGGTGGTTGCTCTGCAGAATCAGGCGCGCAGCACCTGTGGGTGCACCCGGTGCAAGCGCGGCGTCTGGACCAAGCAAAGGCGCCTTGGCCTGCGCATGCGCGCCCCACAGCATGGCCACCAAGGGCCCGGGCTGCCGGGCGACGGCCCCCACGATGGCGTCGGTCAGCGACTCCCAGCCCAGCCGGGCGTGGGAGCCGGCCTGCCCGTCCTCCACGGTCAAGGCGGTGTTCAGCAGCAGCACGCCCTGTCGGGCCCAGGCCCTGAGGTCGCCGGTACAGGCCTGGTCGCTGACAGCCCCCAGGTCGCGCCGGATTTCCTGGAGGATGTTGCGCAGGCTGGGTGGCAGCCGGGTGCCGGCCGGCACCGAAAAGGCCAGGCCCTGGGCTTGGCCAGGCCCGTGATACGGGTCTTGCCCCAGGATGAGCACACGCACCTTCGCCAGGGGGGTAAGCGCCAGGGCATGAAGCACACGAGAGGGATAGACGATGGCGCCGGCGGACTGTCGCCGCTCCACGGCAGCGACCAGCGCCTGGCCCTTGGGGCTGTGCAGCCAACGGCGAACCAGGGGCGCCCACTCGCCCAGGACACCCTCACCGATCGCTGCGGTACCGTCCTGGGCAGCACCCGGCGCGCCGCTCTGCGCGCCAGTCACTTGGCCGCAGGCCTGCACGAGGTGTGCCGACAAGGGCTGCCGCAGAACGTTGTCGTGGCCGAACAGCCCGTCCATGTTCAGGCCCCGGTCGAGGGATCGCCGCTCAAGCGAAGAGTTCGGCCAGCGCCGCGCCGGGGTTGGCCGCGCGCATGAAGGCCTCACCCACCAGGAAGGTATGGATGCCGGCGTCGCGCATCTGGCGCACGTCCTGGGGGCCCAAAATCCCGCTCTCGGTCACCAACTGTCGATCGGGCGGCACCCGGGCCTGCAGCGACAGGGTGGTCTGCAGTGAGACCTCGAAGGTGCGCAGGTTTCGGTTGTTGACCCCGACCAAGGGCGTCTTGAGCCTGAGGGCCCGCTCCATCTCGGGCGCGTCGTGCACCTCCACCAACACGTCCATGCCCAGCGCATGGGCGCAGGCCTCCAGGTCGCGCATCTGGGCATCGTCCAGGCAGGCGGCGATCAGCAGGATGCAGTCCGCACCGATGGCCCGGGCTTCAAACACTTGATACTCGTCGACCATGAAGTCCTTGCGCAGCACCGGCAGGCTGCAGGCCTCACGGGCCTGCTGCAGATAGGTGACGTGCCCCTGGAAGAAGCGTTCGTCGGTGAGCACGCTGAGGCAGGCCGCCCCATGCTCGGCATAGCTGGCCGCAATGTCGGCAGGCACAAAGTGCTCGCGGATCACACCTTTGCTGGGGCTTGCCTTCTTGATTTCGGCGATCACCGCACTGCGGCCCTGCTCCACTGTCGAACGCAGTGCCTGCACGAAGCCGCGAACATCACGGCGCTGCTCGGCGTCTTCGCGCCACGAGGCCAGGCTGCGGCGATGGCGGGCAGCGGCCAATTCCTCGCGCTTGACCTGGACGATCTTGTTCAGGATGTCGGACATGGTGGGGTCGTCAGTCGTTCAGTGGCAATGACGGGAGCGTCGAATGGGCCCGATCCGTCAAACGCGACGCAGCCATCAGCCCTGCACCGCCAAGGCCTGTGTGGCGGCCACGAACTGGGCCACGCGCGCTTGCGCTGCGCCACTGGCCACGGTGTCGCGGGCCAGCCGGATGCCATCGGCCATGCTGGAACTGCAGCCAGCCGCGTATAGGGCCGCCCCGGCATTGAGCAGCACGATGTCGCGCACCGGACCCTCCTCATTGGCCAGCGCGCGGCGGATGCAGGCCACGGACTCATCGCGGTTGGACACGCGCAGCGCCCGGCTGTCATAGACGGGCATGCCGAAGTCGCTGGGGTGAACCGTGTATTCCTGGATCTGGCCGTTCTTGAGTTCGCCCACCAAAGACTCACCCGAAATCGAAAGCTCGTCCATGCCGTTCATACCATAGACGACCAGGGCGTGTTCGGCGCCCAGGCGCTGCAGCACGCGAACCTGGATGCCCACCAGATCCGGATGGAAGACGCCCATGAGCGTGTGCGGCGCCGATGCCGGATTGGTCAGCGGGCCCAAGATGTTGAAGATGGTGCGCACACCCAGTTCCTTGCGAACCGGTGCCGCGTACTTCATGGCTGCGTGGTGGTTGGGCGCGAACATGAAGCCGATGCCGGTCTGGGCCAGGCACTGCGCCACCTGTTCGGGCTTGAGGTCGATACGGGCGCCCAACGCTTCCATCACATCGGCACTGCCCGAGGTGGAACTGACGCTGCGCCCACCGTGCTTGGCCACCCGAGCGCCCGCTGCCGCGGCCACGAAGGTAGAGGCGGTGGAGATGTTGAAGGTGTGAGAACTGTCGCCGCCCGTGCCCACGATGTCCACCAGATGGGTGCGGTCGGCGATGGGCACGGGGGTGGCCAGTTCGCGCATCACCTGTGCGGCCGCAGCGATCTCGCCTATGGTCTCCTTCTTCACCCGCAGGCCGATGGCCATGGCGGCGATCATCACCGGCGACATCTCTCCGCCCATGATGCGGCGCATGATCGTGAGCATCTCGTCATGGAAGATTTCTCGGTGCTCGATGATGCGCACAAGGGCGTCGGTGTTGCTGATGGTCATGGTGGCCTCCGGTTGGGCACTGATTCTCGGTGAAGGGCTTGTAGGCGGGTGGTCGTTGGCGGGGCAGGGCAGCCGATGAGGCCGCCCGCTCAGCCCAGTACCTGGCGCAGCACCTCGACAGCCTGCCGAATCTGGGTGGCGCCGATGTCCAGGTGGGTGACCAGGCGCAGCCTGGCGGTGCCGGTGCACAGCAGTCCACGCGCGGCCAGGGCAGCGGCCACACCCTGTGGATGGCGCTGCACCAGATCTGGGGACAGGTCGATGAAGACGATATTGGTCTCGGGCGCCTGTACGGTCACCCCCGACAGGCCTTGAAGGCCCTGTGCCAGGGCCTCGGCGTGTTCATGGTCGATGGTCAGGCGCTGCACATGATGGTCCAGCGCATGCAGCGCTGCCGCGGCCAGGATGCCGGCTTGCCGCAGACCGCCGCCGGTCATCTTGCGCCAACGATGGGCGCGGGAAATGAAGTCGCGGCTTCCGCACAAGGCCGATCCCGCGGGCGCGCCAAGGCCCTTGCTGAAGCAGACCGACACGCTGTCGAATCCCTGAGCCAGTTCGCGTGCTGCACGGCCGCTGGCCACGGCAGCGTTGAACAGCCGTGCGCCGTCAAGGTGTGTCGACAGACCGCGCGCATGGGCCCTTTGCGTGACGTCGGCGGTGTAGCCGGCGTCCAGCACCTGTCCACCCCAAGTGTTTTCCAGACACAGCAAGCGTGTTCGGGCGAAGTGGGCGTCATCGGGCTTGATGGCTGCTTCGATGTCGGCCCAATCGATGCGTCCGTCTCGGCCCTGCGGCAAGGGTTGGGGCTGGATGCTGCCCAACACCGCAGCACCCCCACCCTCCCATCGGTAGGTGTGCGCCATCTGACCAACCAGGTATTCGTCACCGCGCGCACAGTGGGCCATCAGGGCGCACAGGTTGCTTTGCGTGCCCGTGGGCATGAACAGGGCCGACTCGAAGCCCAGATCGGCTGCGATGCGTTCCTGCAGGGCGTTGACACTCGGGTCGTCACCGAAGACGTCATCACCCACCTCCGCGCGCAGCATGGCCTCGCGCATGGCGGCAGTGGGGCGCGTGACGGTGTCGCTGCGAAGGTCGATCATGGGCGCGGTCATCGGCAAGCGGCGCCTCAGGCCGCTCGGGCCAGGGGCTGCAAGCCCATGCCCAGGAAGTTGCGCAGCATGGCGTGTCCGTGCTCGCTGAGGATGGACTCGGGGTGGAACTGCACCCCTTCCATCGGGGCGTGGCTGCCAGCAAGGTCGCGATGACGCACCGCCATGATCTGGCCATCTTCGCTGCGGGCGGTGACCACCAGCTCCGGCGGCAGGGTGGCCTCTTCGATCACCAGCGAGTGATAGCGGATCACGGTGATGTCGCGAGGCAGGTTCGCAAACACGCCCTTGCGGTCGGTCTGGATGACGCTGGTCTTGCCATGCTTGGGCTCAGGCGCGCGGACGATCCGCCCGCCAAGCGCGGCGCCGATGCTCTGGTGGCCCAAGCACACCCCCAGAATGGGCAATCGGCCCGAGAAGTGGCGGATGGCCGGCACGCAGATGCCTGCCTCGGCGGGTGTACAGGGGCCGGGTGACAAGACCAGGTGTGTGGGGCCGAGGTTCTCGATGTCCTGCAGTGTCACCTCGTCGTTGCGCACGACCTGCACGGGCGCGCCCAACTCACCCAGGTACTGCACCAGGTTAAAGGTGAAGCTGTCGTAGTTGTCGATCATCAGCACCATGGTGAAACGGCTCTCCCTCGCGAACTTGGTCGGTTCCCCATCACGGTGCGGCATTGTCGCGTCAAGTTCCAACACGCACCTGTGCTCAACAGGCTGGCCCGTGCCGATGCTCAGAAACCCTCTTCGACGAGCTCGGCTGCGCGCAGCACGGCTCGGGCCTTGGCCTCGATTTCCTTCCACTCCATCTCGGGCACGGAGTCGGCCACCACGCCTGCACCGGCCTGCACGTACAGGGTGTTGTCCTTGATCACGCCGGTGCGGATGGCGATGGCCACGTCCATGTCACCGGCGAAGCTGAGGTAGCCACAGGCGCCCCCATAGATCCCTCGTTCGCTCTTCTCGAGTTCGTCGATGATCTCCATGGCACGGATCTTGGGCGCACCGCTGAGCGTGCCCGCGGGGAAGCTGGACTTGAGCACATCCAGGGGCGTCAGCCCCGGCTTGAGCGTCGCCTGGACGTTGCTGACGATGTGCATCACGTGGGAGTAGCGCTCGATGCCAAAGGCCTCGGTGACCTTGACCGACCCGGTCTGCGCCATGCGACCCAGGTCGTTTCGGGCCAGGTCGATCAACATCACATGCTCGGCACGCTCTTTCGGGTCGGCCAGCAGTTCAGCCTCGTGGGCGCGATCCTTTTCGGGTGTGGCGCCGCGCGGCCGCGTGCCGGCAATCGGACGGATGGTGACGGTGGTGCTGCCCTGCTCGTCGCGCTCCTGCCGCACCAGGATCTCTGGCGACGAGCCGACGATCTGAAACTCACCCATGTCGTAGTAGTACATGTAGGGGCTGGGGTTCAAGGAACGAAGCGCCCTGTAAAGGCTCAAGGGGCTCTCGGTGTAGCGCTTGCGCAGGCGGTGGCCCAGCACGACCTGCATGCAGTCGCCCGCGGCGATGTAGTCCTTGGCCCGCAGCACCATGGCCTCGAACTCGGCCTGGGTGAGCTCACGCTCCACGGGGTAGGCCGGGCCCTTGCGTACCTGGGGTGCGGCCACGCTGTAGCGCAGCTTCTCGATGAGTTCGCCCAGCCGTTTCTTCGCCATGAAGTACGACTCCGGCCTTGCAGGGTCGGCGTAGACGATCAGGTACAGCCGGCCCGACAGGTTGTCGATCACGGCCAGCTCCTCGGTCTGCAGCAACAGGATGTCGGGCGTGCCGATGCCGCCCTCCTTGCGCGTGGAAGCCAGTTTCTTCTCGATGCTGCGGATGGTCTCGTAGCCGAAGTAGCCAGCCAGGCCACCGCAAAAGCGAGGCAGGCCCGGGCGCAGCGCCACCCGAAAGCGCTGCTGGTACTGGGTGATGAAGTCCAAGGGGTTCGCTTCGTGCCGCTCCACGACCTGTCCGTCCGTCACCACCTCCACCAACCCGCCTTGGGCGCGCAAAAAGGTGCGGGCAGGAAGACCGATGAAGGAGTAGCGGCCAAATCGCTCGCCACCCACCACGCTTTCCAGCAGGAAGCCATGCGTGGCACCACCGACGAGTTTGAGGTAGAGCGACAGCGGCGTCTCAAGGTCGGCAAAGGCCTCCGCGATCAGGGGGATGCGGTTGTAGCCCTGAGAGGCCAGGCTCTTGAATTCGAGTTCGGTCATCATGGTGCGGACCTCAGGGCCGAAAGTTCGTCCAAGCGGTCGATGTACCCGTGGGCCGGCACTTCCCGAATGGGGCGTCCGTGGTTGTAGCCGTAGCTCACCAGCACCACCGGACACCCTGCGGCGTGGCCAGCCTGCGCATCGTTGAGGGAGTCGCCCACCATAAGCGTTGCCGCGGGCGCCTGCCCCAGGGCGCGACAGGTCTCGATCAGGGGCAGCGGGTCAGGCTTCTTGCGGGCAAAGGCATCACCGCCGAAGACCCAATCGAACGAAGACCCCAGGCCCTTGGCACTCAGCAAGTCACGGGCATAACGGCCGGGCTTGTTGGTCAGGCAGGCCAGTGGCAGACCCATGGCGCGCAGTGCCTTCACGCCTTCGACCACACCGGGAAACAACTCGGAAGCCTGACCGTTGATCCGCCCATAGTGGTGTTGGTAGCGGTCGATGGCACGCTCGAACGCGGCGCTGTCGTGCGCGGCCATTCCGACATGGTTCAGGGTCTGCTGCACCAGATACTCCGAACCCTTGCCCACCGTGTGAGCGATGAATTCGCGCCCGACCGCATCCGGCGGCACACCCAGATCGCCCAACATCTCGCGAAGGGCCAGCTCGAAGTCACCCAGCGTGTCGACCAAGGTCCCGTCCAGGTCGAGAATGACGGCGCGTATGGGGTCAAGCAATGCCATGATGCGGGAGGCGCAAAACCGCCATTGTCGCCATGAATTCACGCGGGCGGCCGGCTTCGTTCAAGGAACCCAACATGACCGACATGAACCTTCTCGCCGTAGGCCCCTATTCGCCCGACCTTGATGAATCGGTTTGGGTGGCCGACAACGCGCGCGTGGTGGGCCATGTGAAGCTGGCCGAAGATGTGAGCGTGTGGTTCGGGGCGGTGGTTCGGGGCGATCAGGCCGAGCCGATTGAAGTGGGCGCGCGCAGCAACATCCAGGACGGCGCAGTGCTGCACAGCGACCCGGGGCAGCCCTTGCGCATCGGCACCGACGTCACGGTGGGCCACCAGGCCATGCTGCATGGCTGCACGGTTGGAGATGGGTCGCTCATCGGCATCGGCGCCACGGTACTCAACGGAGCGGTGATCGGCCGGGGCTGCCTGGTGGGTGCCGGCGCACTGGTCACCGAGGGCAAGGTGTTCCCGGACCACAGTCTGATCATCGGCAGCCCGGCCAAAGTGGCGCGCGAGCTGAGCCCTGAGCAGGTGCAGGGCCTGTTGCGCAGTGCGCAGCTGTACGTGGCGCGCAGCCGGGTGTACGCGCAGACCCTGAAGCCGGCGGACCTGGCGCACACTTGAACCAGGGGGATTTCGGGCAAGGATGGCCAGCGCGGCCGTCAGGGCTCAGTGATCTGTGATCAGGCCAGCTGCGCGCGCATGGCGTCGATCACGGCCTTGTAATCGGGCTGGCCAAAGATGGCGCTGCCGGCCACGAAGGTGTCGGCTCCGGCATCGGCCACGCGGCGAATGTTGTCCACCTTGATGCCGCCGTCGACCTCCAGCCGGATGTCCCTGCCGCTGGCCTCGATCAGCCGGCGAACCCTCTCGCATTTGCGCAGCGTGCTGTCGATGAAGCTTTGCCCGCCGAATCCCGGGTTGACGCTCATCAGCAGGACCAGGTCGACCTTGTCGATCACCCACTCGAGCACGTCGATGGGCATGGCCGGGTTGAAGGTCAGGCCCGCCTGGCACCCAGCAGCCTTGATGAGCTGCAAGGTGCGGTCGACATGGGTGCTGGCGTCCGGGTGAAAACTGATCAGATCGGCACCGGCCTTGGCAAAGGCCTGGGCCAGGGCATCCACCGGCTGCACCATCAGGTGCACATCGATGGGCACGCGGGTGCCATCAGCCTTCACCGAATGGGGCCGCAGGGCCTCGCACACCATGGGGCCGACGGTGAGGTTGGGCACGTAATGGTTGTCCATCACGTCGAAATGAATCCAATCGGCGCCCGCATCGATCACACTGCGCACCTCGGCGCCAAGCTTGGCGAAATCGGCTGAGAGGATGGACGGTGCGATGCGGTGAATGCGCGGTGTGCTCATGATTCGATTCTAGGCGGCGTGCCTAGAATCGGGCGCCATGAGCAAGCTCGAACA
>JBEAWD010000021.1:0-14386 GCA_041160585.1 Pseudomonadota bacterium
CGCCCCAGCCGAGGGTGCGGCAGGCGTTCCGGTGGCCGCGCCGGAAGCCGGATCGCCTGCCTTGCCGCAGCCGACGATCAAGCCGGTGGCAAATAGCGTGATCAGGGCAAGGGCACTGGCCTTCACGGTCTTTGGTTGATCTGTCATGGAAGGTCTTAGTGGGGGTCAATTGCAACGCGTCAGCACCCACACCAAGTGCTGACGCGGCTGGGGATCAAGGCTTGAGAGGTGACCGATCACGGCTTGACCACGTTGGTCATCACCAATTTACCCTTGACGGCGCGCGAGGCCATCAGCGCATAGGCCTGGGGGATGTCGCTCATCGGTAAGACACGGTCAATGGCGGGCTTGATGAGGCCCTGGCGGTACCAGCCCAGAAGCTGAGCCAGTGCACCGCCGAAGGCCTGCGGTTCGCGACGAACGAAGTCGCCCCAGAACACACCCACGACCGATGCACCCTTGAGCAGTGCGAGGTTCCAGGGAAGGGCCGGGATGCCGCCGCCGGCAAAGCCGATGACGAGGTAACGACCGCGCCAGGCGATCGAGCGAAAGACCGGTTCGGCCAGGGCGCCGCCGACCGGGTCATACACCACGTCGGGGCCTCGACCATCGGTCAGGGCCTTGAGCCGTTCGCGCACGTCCTGCGTGGCGTAGTTCAGGGTGTCGTCGGCCCCGAGCTGCCGGCAGAAGGCAGCCTTCTCGTCGCTGGAAACCCCGGCGATCACGCGCGCTCCAGCGGCCTTGGCCACCTGGATGGCCGACGTCCCAACGCCACCGGCGGCACCCAGCACCAACACGGTTTCACCGGCCTTCAGGGCGGCCCGATCGATGAGTGCATGATGGGTCGTGCCGTAGGTGAAGGCGAATGCCGCAGCGTCCTCGAAGGGCACTTCGGACGGCAGCGGCAGACATTGCGACGCCGGCGCCAGGGCGTGTGTGGCGAAGCCGCCGGCAGCCCCGATCACGGCCACATGCTGGCCGATCGGCAAGTGATTCACGCCTTCGCCCACGGCCTGCACGACACCCGAATACTCCGCACCCGGCACGAAGGGCAGTGGGGGCTTGATCTGGTACTTGTTCTCCACCGTCAGCAAGTCGGGGAAGTTCAAGCTTGCAGCCCGCACGGCCACCAACACCTGACCGGGCGCAGGGTGTCCCAACTGCAAGGGCTTCCACTGCAGCTGATCGGCCCCGGTGGGTTGTTCGCAAAGCCATCCGTGCATCGTTGTCCTCGGTGTCCAATCGTGATCTTGCTGCAGGCTGAGCGCAGGCCCTGCCTACAATGCAGCGATGCGTATTCTCATCGCAAACGACGACGGTTACCTCGCACCTGGCATTGCCGCCCTTGCCAAGGCCATGCAGGGCTTGGGCACCATCGATGTGATCGCACCGGAGCAGAACGCCAGCGGCACGTCCAATGCACTGACGTTGAACCGTCCGCTGTCGGTCTACACCGCAGCCAACGGCTTCCGCTACATCAACGGTACCCCCTCGGACAGCGTGCATGTGGCCTTGACGGGGCTCCTGCCACGTCCCGACCTGGTCGTATCGGGCATCAACCAGGGTGCGAACATGGGTGACGATACCCTCTACTCTGGAACGGTCGCAGCGGCCATGGAGGGCTTTCTCTTCGGTGTGCCGGCGATTGCGTTTTCGCAGGTCGACAAGGGCTGGTCGGAACTTCAGGCTGCGGCCGATGTAGCCCGCGCCGTGGTGCAGCGGGTGATTTCGCAGCAGCTGCTGGGGCGCCCCTTCCTGCTGAATGTGAACATTCCCAACCGGGCGGACGCCGCCAGCTTGCCCTGGCGCATGACGCGGCTGGGTCGGCGTCATGCCAGCGAGCCGGTGATCCGGCAGACGAGCCCGCGGGGCGAATCCATCTACTGGATCGGGCCGGCCGGCGATGCGCGTGAGGCTGGACCCGGTACCGACTTCCATGCCACGGCCCACGGTGCCGTATCGATCACGCCCTTGCAGGTCGACCTGACCGACCACGCGCGATTGGGCGAGTGGTCCGGGCCGCTGGGTGCCCTGGCGGCCTCTGCGCCATGAGTGGATCCGGCAGGCCGCCCGCGCGACGTCCCCGTTTTCCGGCGGCCGCAGCCAGCCCGCCCGCAGCCGTGACCGCCACGCCGCGCGGACAGGTCTTGCGGCCTCAGCGGCCGGTGCAGCAGGCTGCGCAGGACGCCGCCCGTCAGGTTGCGCCATCGGGTGTGGGACTGGATTCCGAGGCCGTGCGTCAGCGCATGGTGCAGCGGCTGCAACGCGGCGGCATCCAATGTGAGCCGGTGCTGCAGGCCATGGCACAGGTCCCCAGGCACCAGTTCGTTGATTCCGCCCTGGCCGCTCAAGCCTATGAAGACACCAGCTTGCCCATCGGCCTGGGACAGACCATCTCGAAACCTTCGGTCGTGGCTCGGATGTTGAGTCTGCTGCATGAGGGACACCGTGCACGAGAGTTGGGGCACCTGGGCAAGGTCTTGGAAGTCGGCACAGGTTGCGGCTACCAAGCCGCTGTGCTGTGTCTGCTGGCGCGGCAGGTCGTGTCCATTGAGCGGCTTGCGCCTCTGCATGAGCAGACGCGTGTGCGACTGGCCCCCTGGCGCGCACGAGGCCTGATGCTGATCTGGGGTGACGGCCGCCTCGGGCATGGGCCTTCGGCGCCTTACGACAGCATCGTGGCCGCGGCTGGGGGCGACGAGGTGCCGGGCGCCTGGTTGGAACAGTTGGCCGTTGGCGGCCGTTTGGTGGCGCCGGTGCAATCGGATGCGCATGGGGGACACATGCTGCTGGTGATCGACCGATCCGAAAGCGGCTACTCCCGAATGCTGCACGAACCCGTGCATTTCGTGCCCCTAAAATCCGGCGCGCAATGAGCCGTATGTCCATGAAATTCCAGCTTTGGCCGATGGTGTCGGCATGGCTGCTTGCCCTCATGCTGGCCGCATGCGGCAGCCCTGCCAAGCGGACCGTGGTGGTGGAAGATCGCCCGGTGGGGCGCGCCTCCCCGGCGTCAGTCCCATCGGCGGCCACCATGAAGCCCGGTGCCGGTGAAGGCGTCGCGGCCGTCTCGAGCGGGGTACCTTCCTCGGGCGACGCCGCTTCCAATGCCGGCAAGCCGGGCTTCTACACGGTCAAGCCGGGCGACACCCTGGTGCGAATCGGACTCGACCATGGCCAAAACTGGCGCGACATCGCGCGCTGGAACCAGATCGAGAACGCCAACCTCATTGAAGTGGGTCAGGTGCTGCGGGTACGCCCGGAGCCCCAGCCCGTCAGGCCGATGGTGCGGCCGGCCGACAGGGCTGACCGTGCCGTGGCGCCCGGTTCGGCTGCACCCAGCAGCCCCGCACCCACAGCCTCGACGTCGGCACCCATGCGGCCCAGCGGTTCGGCCGTGCCGTCGGCAGGAGACCCCAGCCGTGAATCCGCCACCGAACCCGCGTCGGCTGAGGTGAACTGGGCTTGGCCTGCAGCCGGTGCGGTGCTGCAAGGATTCGATGAGCAACGCAACAAGGGCCTGGACATCGGCGGCAAGGCCGGTGACCCCGTGTTCGCCGCCGCCGACGGCCGGGTGGTGTACGCCGGATCGGCGCTGCGGGGCTACGGCAACCTCGTGATCCTCAAGCACAATGGCACGTTCTTGAGCGCCTACGCGCACAACCAGACCTTGCTGGTCAAGGAAGATCAGGTGGTCAAGCGTGGCCAGAAGATCGCGGAGATGGGCAATACCGATGCCGAGCGGGTGCAGCTGCACTTTGAGATTCGGCGCGACGGCAAACCGGTGGATCCCGCACGCTACCTGCCCGCCCGATGAGGCGAAACGCCACCCCGCCTTCACCCAGCGATTGGCTGCAGGTGGAGTCCCTGGACCTTGAGGGGCAGGGCGTGGCCCACGACGCCCAAGGTAAGGTCGTCTTCATCGAGGGCGCCTTGGCGGGCGAGACCGTGCGTGCGCTCATCCAGCGGCGCAAGAACAACTGGGAGCAGGGTGAGGTGCACGAAATCGCGCGCCCGAGTTCCCTTCGCGTGCCACCGCGCTGCCCGCACTTCGGGCTGCAGCGCGGCGCTTGCGGTGGTTGCAAGGTGCAGCACCTGGAGCCCACGGCCCAGGTGGCCGTCAAACAGCGCGCCCTTGAGGACAACCTGGCCCACCTGGGCAAGGTCAAGCCCGATCAGGTCCTGCGGCCGATCGAGGGGTCCGCTTGGGGCTACCGCCACCGTGCACGCCTGTCGGTGCGCCATGTGCCGGCCAAGGGGGTGGTGCTGGTGGGTTTCCATGAGCGGCAATCTCGCTATGTCGCCGACATGGGCTCCTGTGCCATCCTGCCGCCCGCCGTCAGCGCACTGCTGATGCCCTTGCGGGACCTGATCGGTGCGCTCCAAACGCGCGACCGCCTTCCCCAGATCGAGCTGGCCGTGGGTGAATCACGCCAACCCGACGGCACGTTCGGCCCGAGCGTGGCACTGGTGTTGCGCCACCTGTTGCCACTGCCCGAGCACGATGTCCAGCGCCTGCTGGCGTTTGCCGCCGAACAGTCGGCCATCGGCTTGACTTGGTGGTTGCAGCCGAAGGGACCGGACACCGTCCATCGCCTGGGCGGCAGCGGTGAGGCCGGCATGGACCTCGTCTACCGCCTTCCCGAGTTTGGGGTGGTGATGCCCTTCAAGCCAACGGATTTCACGCAGGTCAATCCCGGCATCAATGCGGTCATGGTCGGGCGCGCCCTGCGCCTCTTGGCCGCAAAGCCCGATGAGCGCGTCATCGACTGGTTCTGTGGCTTGGGCAATTTCACGCTTGCGCTGGCGCGGGCGGCACGCGAGGTGATGGGCATCGAAGGCAGTGCCGCGCTCGTGGAGCGGGCCCAAGCCAATGCACGGCTGAACCGGCTCGAGCAGCAAACCACCTTCGCCGAACGCAACCTGTTCGACATGAGTGCCGAGCAGTTGATGGCCGATGGCCATGCCGACAAGTGGTTGGTCGACCCTCCCCGTGAAGGGGCGCTGGCACTGTGCAAGGCCTTGGCCGATGCCAGCGCTGCGCCAAAGTCAACGGGCTGGAAACCACCGACGCGGATCGTCTACGTGAGCTGCAACCCGGCCACCCTGGCCCGGGACGCGGGCCTCCTGGTCCACCAGGGCGGCTATCGCTGCACCCATGCCGGTGTGGTGAACATGTTCCCCCACACCGCACATGTGGAGAGCATGGCGGTGTTCGAGCTGGATTAGTCGCCCAATCTCCCAATCGCGCGGACGCGCAGCCGCACAGTCACGCAGTCGCCCGCTTCACCAAAAAAAACGCCCGCAGCATGGTGCGGGCGTCGTTCGGGGGGTGACGCTGCTCAGTCGCGCTCGCCACCGAAGATGCCGAACAGGGCCAGCAGACTCTGGAACACGTTGTAGATGTCCAGGTAGATGGCCAGCGTGGCGCTCACGTAGTTGGTCTCGCCACCGTCGATCACGCGCTTGAGGTCGTACAGCATGTAGGCTGAGAACAGACCGGCGGCCATCACCGACAGAGTCATCATCAGCACGCTGGACTGAACGAAGATGTTGATCAGGCCCACCACCAGCAGGATGATGGCGCCCACAAACAGGAACTTGCCCATCCCGCTGAGGTCACGCTTGATGACCGAGGCCAGACTGGCCATGCCCAGGAACACGGCCGCTGTGGTGCCGAAGGCGTACATGATGAGGCTGGCACCGTTGGACAACCCCAGGATGGCTGCCAACATCCGCGACAGCATCAGGCCCATGAAGAAGGTGAAGCCCAGCAGCAGGCCAACGCCGGCTGCCGAGTTCTTGAACTTCTCGATGGCAAACATGAAGCCAAAGGCACCAGCCAGGAAGATGATGACGCTCATCCCGGTGCCCATGCGTGCCATGACGCCTGTGGACACGCCGATCCACGCGCCCAACACGGTGGGCACCATCGACAGCGCCAACAGCGCGTAGGTGTTGCGCAGCACGCGGTTGCGCTGGGCCGGGGTGGAGGCCACGCCGCCGAAACCGTAGGCAGTTTGGATTCCTTCGTTCATCTTGCAATGCTCCTTGGTTGCAGGTGGGGGCTCAAAGGGAGCCAGCCACACCGTACTTTGATGCGTGGACCTGAGTTTAGTTCCAGACGCAAGCAGGAGCCAATCCACTAAAGTACTGGGGTTTTGTCACATTTCTGGAACATCCATGAACACCAAACCCTTTCTCGCCCTTGAAGATGTGCGTCGGGTGGCCCATGCCGCCGAAGCCGAGGCCCAGAAGAACAGTTGGGCGGTGACCATTGCCATCTGCGATGAGGGGGGGCACCTGTTGTGGCTGCAGCGCCTGGACGGCGCCCCGCCGGTGTCGGCCCACATCGCCCCAGGCAAGGCGCGCACCGCCGCCATGGGGCGCAGGGAGAGCCGGGTTTATGAGGAAATCATCAACCAAGGCCGCACCTCCTTTCTCAGCGCGCCGGCCATCGACGCCATGCTCGAAGGGGGAGTGCCCATCATGGCGCAGGGGCACTGCATCGGCGCCGTCGGGGTCAGCGGTGTGAAGTCCACCGAGGACGCGCAGATCGCCAAGGCAGGCATTGCTGCCCTGGGCCTGTAGCGAGGGCCTCGGGGATACCCTGAGCTATACTTCGAAGGTTTACCTGATCAACCGGCACGCCCAGGCATCACCCCTCGATCCACCACCCCACGACAAGGCCAAAGGACAGCGGCGTTTGCCCGTTTTCCGGAGGCCTTTCGTTCAGGTTGGGCGTGCAACTGGAGTCACCTTTGCTGCCCGTCCTGCCTCCCGCCATCCTCGCCCTTGCAGATGGCTCGGTTTTCCTCGGCCAATCAATTGGCGCCCCGGGTGCTACGGTCGGCGAAGTCGTGTTCAACACCGCGCTCACCGGCTACCAGGAAATCCTCACCGACCCCAGCTACACCCGCCAGATCGTTACCCTGACGTACCCCCACATCGGCAACACCGGTGTGAACCCCCAGGACACCGAGAGCACCCGCGTCTTCGCCGCTGGTCTGATCGTCAAGGATCTGCCGCTGAGGGTGTCCAATTTCCGCCAAACGTCCGACCTCAGCGGGTACCTGCAGTCTGAGAACACGGTGGGCATTGCGGGTATCGACACCCGACGCCTCACGCGCCACCTGCGCAGCACGGGAGCGCAGAACGGTTGCATCCAGGCCTTCCCGGTCGGGCACGCCATCGCGCGGGTCGACATCGAGGCGGCCATCGTCCAGGCCAAGGCCGCGCCCTCCATGGCCGGTTTAGACCTCGCCCAGGTGGTGACGACCGACCAGCGCCACACCTGGACGCAAGGCGAGTGGGCGCTCAAGGGGCAGGGCGGTGTGCCGTCGTTCAACGAGTCCCTCGCGGCACGCTTTCACGTGGTGGCCTATGACTTTGGCGTCAAGCGCAACATCCTGCGCATGCTGGCCGAGCGCGGCGCCCGCATCACCGTGCTGCCAGCCAAGACCCCTGCCGCCGATGCCCTGGCCCTCAATCCTGACGGCATCTTCCTGAGCAACGGCCCCGGCGACCCCGAACCCTGCGACTACGCGATCGCCGCGGCCCGCACCCTGATGGACAGCGGAATCCCCACCTTCGGCATTTGCTTGGGCCATCAGATCATGGCCTTGGCCAGTGGCGCCAAGACCTTCAAGATGAAGTTCGGCCATCACGGGGCCAACCATCCCGTGAAAGATCTGGACAACGGCCGCGTGTCCATCACCAGCCAGAACCATGGGTTCGCAGTGGATGCGGCTTCGCTGCCGGCCAACCTGCGCGCCACCCATGTGAGCCTGTTTGACGGCACCTTGCAGGGCCTGGCCCGTACCGACCGCCCGGCCTTCTGCTTCCAGGGCCACCCTGAGGCCTCGCCTGGCCCCCACGACATTGCCTATCTGTTCGACCGTTTCACTGCGCTCATGACGGCCCACCAGGAGAAGAAGAATGCCTAAGCGCAGCGACATCCAGTCCGTGCTCATCATCGGCGCCGGTCCTATCATCATCGGCCAGGCCTGTGAGTTCGACTACTCGGGCGCCCAGGCCTGCAAAGCCCTGCGCGAAGAGGGTTACCGCGTCATCCTGGTGAACTCCAACCCGGCCACCATCATGACCGACCCGGGCATGGCTGATGCGACCTACATCGAGCCCATCACCTGGCCGGTGGTGGAGAAGATCATCGCCAAGGAGCGCGCCGCGCACCCCCACGAGAAGATGGTGCTGCTGCCCACCATGGGCGGCCAAACGGCCCTGAACTGCGCCCTGGACTTGGCACGCAACGGCGTGCTGGCCAAGCATGGCGTGGAGATGATCGGGGCCAATGAGCACGCCATCGAGAAGGCCGAAGACCGCCTGAAGTTCAAGGATGCGATGACCAAGATCGGCCTGGATTCGGCCAAGTCGGGCATTGCGCACTCGTTGGAGGAGGCCTGGACGGTTCAAAAGCGCATCCAGGCCGAGATTGGCGGCAGCGGGTTTCCCATGGTGATCCGGCCGTCCTTCACCCTGGGCGGAACCGGCGGCGGCATTGCCTACAACCCCGAGGAATTCGAGGAGATCTGCAAGCGTGGTCTGGACCTTTCGCCCACCAAGGAGCTGCTCATCGAGGAGTCGCTCATCGGGTGGAAGGAATACGAGATGGAGGTGGTGCGCGACAAGGCGGACAACTGCATCATCGTGTGTTCGATCGAGAACCTGGACCCCATGGGCATCCACACCGGTGACTCCATCACCGTGGCGCCGTCGCAAACCCTCACCGACCGCGAGTACCAGCTGCTGCGCAACGCTTCCATCGCCATCCTGCGTGAGATCGGCGTCGATACCGGCGGCTCCAATGTGCAGTTCTCGATCAACCCCGACAACGGCCGGATGATCGTGATCGAGATGAACCCGCGCGTGTCGCGATCGTCGGCGCTGGCTTCCAAGGCCACGGGCTTTCCGATTGCCAAGATCGCGGCCAAGCTGGCCGTGGGCTATACGCTCGATGAGCTCAAGAACGACATCACCGGTGGCGCCACGCCGGCCTCCTTCGAGCCCTCGATCGACTACGTGGTCACCAAGATCCCGCGCTTTGCCTTCGAGAAGTTTCCGGCGGCCGATCCGCACCTGACCACGCAGATGAAGTCGGTGGGGGAGGTGATGGCCATGGGGCGCACCTTCCAGGAAAGCTTCCAAAAGGCCCTGCGTGGCCTGGAGACGGGCATCGACGGCCTGAGCGAGCGCACTGCCTGTCAGGAAGCGGACCGCGACGAGATCATCGAAGAAATCGGCGAGCCCGGCCCCGAGCGCATCCTCTTCGTGGGTGATGCCTTTCGCATCGGCATGAGCCTCGAGGAGGTCTTCGAGGAAACGAAGATCGACCCCTGGTTCCTCGCGCAGATCGAAGACCTCATCAAGACCGAAGCCATGGTCAAGGGCCGTACCCTGCAAAGCCTGTCGGCCGATGAGCTGAGGTATCTCAAGAAGAAGGGCTTTTCCGACAAGCGCCTGGCCAAGCTCATGGGCACCGACCAACACGCGGTGCGAAAGGCTCGGCATGGCCTGGGTGTGCGTCCGGTCTACAAGCGGGTGGATACCTGCGCGGCAGAGTTCGCCACGCAGACCGCCTACCTGTACTCCACCTACGACGAGGAGTGCGAGGCCGAACCCACGAACAAGAAGAAGATCATGGTGCTGGGCGGCGGGCCCAACCGCATCGGGCAGGGCATCGAGTTCGACTATTGCTGTGTTCACGCTGCGCTGGCCATGCGCGAAGACGGCTACGAGACCATCATGGTCAACTGCAACCCGGAGACCGTCTCCACCGACTACGACACCTCCGATCGCCTGTACTTCGAGCCGGTGACGCTGGAAGACGTGCTGGAGATTGTCGACAAGGAAAAGCCTGCCGGCGTGATCGTGCAGTACGGTGGCCAGACGCCCTTGAAGCTGGCGCTGGACCTCGAAGCCAATGGGGTGCCCATCATCGGCACCTCGCCCGACAGCATCGACATTGCCGAAGACCGCGAGCGCTTCCAGAAGTTGCTGCACGAACTCGGCCTGAAGCAACCGCCCAACCGCACGGCGCGCACCGAGGAGGCCGCGCTGCGGCTGGCACAGGAGATCGGCTACCCGCTGGTGGTGCGCCCGAGCTACGTGCTGGGCGGCCGAGCCATGGAAATCGTTCACGGGGACAAGGACCTCGAGCGCTACATGCGTGAGGCCGTGCGCGTGTCCGAGAAGTCACCCGTGCTGCTCGACCGCTTCCTGGATGACGCCATCGAGGTGGATGTGGACTGCATCTGCGACGGATCCGACGTGATGATCGGCGGCATCATGGAGCACATCGAACAGGCCGGCGTCCACTCGGGCGACAGTGCCTGCTCGCTGCCCCCTTACTCGCTCAGTCCCGCGCTGCAGGATGAACTGCGCCGCCAGACGGCGCTCATGGCCAAGGCGCTCAAGGTGGTGGGCCTGATGAACGTCCAGTTCGCCATCCAGGGCGAGGGCGCTGAAGCTGTCGTCTATGTGCTCGAGGTCAACCCGCGTGCTTCGCGCACCGTGCCTTATGTGAGCAAGGCCACCGGGCAGAGCCTGGCCAAGATTGCCGCGCGCTGCATGGCCGGCCAGAAGCTCGCACAGCAGAAGGGCCTGGGTGGCGTCGCGCCCAAGGAAGTCGTTCCGCCGTACTTCACCGTGAAAGAGGCCGTCTTCCCCTTCAACAAGTTCCCTGGGGTGGACCCCATCCTCGGCCCCGAGATGCGTTCCACAGGCGAGGTCATGGGCGTGGGCGCCACTTTCGGCGAGGCCATGCTCAAGAGCCAGCTTGGCGCCGGCTCACGCCTGCCCACCAAGGGCACGGTGGTGATCACCGTCAAGGACAATGACAAGGACCGTGCAGCCAAGGTGGCTGCCGACCTGCATGGGCTGGGCTTTCAGGTCGTGGCCACCAAGGGTACGGCCGCAGCCATTGCCACCGCGGGGACGCCGGTCAAGGTGGTCAACAAGGTCAAGGACGGCCGGCCGCATATTGCCGACATGGTCAAGGCCGGTGAGATTCAGCTGGTCTTCACCACGGTTGACGAAACGCGTACCGCGATCGCCGATTCGCGCTATATCCGTACGGCAGCCCTGGCCAACCGTGTGACCTACTACACGACGATGGCCGGCTGTGAGGCTGCCACTGAGGCGCTCAAGCACGAAGAAGACCTCACGGTGATGTCGGTGCAGGAACTGCACCGCCAACTCCACTAAACTTCGCGCTTCACCACCGCCGCCCAGGGCTTGATGTGCAAGCCGGGCGGCGGTTTTCATTGATGGAGACCCCGATGACGACGATTCCGCTGACCAAGCGTGGCGCCGAAAAGCTCAAGGAAGAGTTGCACCGTTTAAAGACCGTGGAGCGCCATGCCGTGATCCAGGCCATTGCCGAAGCGCGTGCGCAAGGGGACCTGTCGGAAAACGCCGAGTACGACGCCGCCAAGGACAAGCAGGGCTTCATCGAGGGCCGCATCCTCGAGCTCGAAGGCAAGCTGGCGGCCGCCCAGATCATCGACCCCAGTTCACTGGACGCCGACGGGCGCATCGTCTTTGGTGCCACGGTGGACCTGGAGGACGAGGACAGCGGGGCGCGGGTGACCTACCAGATCGTCGGAGACGACGAGGCTGATCTCAAATTGGGCTTGATCTCGGTGAGCTCACCCATCGCTCGGGCGCTGATCGGCAAGGAAGCCGGAGACGTGGCCGAGGTGCAGGCCCCGGGCGGCAAGCGCAGCTATGAAGTGATCGAGGTGCGTTACCTCTGAGCACGGTCGACGCCGCCGAGACGGCGCCAATGGAGACGGCTCACGCCTTCTTGGTGCTGGTCTGCCGCTTCTTGGCCCGTTTGATCATGCCGCCGGCGGTCACGCGCTCATTGCCCATGACGCGCACCTTCTTCACCTGTGGGCGATGGTTGCCGCTCTTGCTGAACTTGAGGATCTTGACTTCGCGCGGACCCGACATCCGCTCCTCGTCGACCGCCTTTTCCTTGGGCGGCATCGGACGCCACAGCACCAGCAGCTTGCCGATGTGCTGGATGGGGGCCGCCGACAGGCTCTCAGCCAGGTCGGCCAGGGCTGCCTCGCGTGCGCTGCGGTCGTCGCTGAAGACGCGGATCTTGATGAGGCCGTGCGCCTTGAGCGCAGCGTCAACCTCCTTGCGCACCGCGGCGGTCAGGCCTTCGGCACCGATCATGACGACCGGGTCGAGGTGATGGGCAGCGGAGCGGTGCTCCTTGCGCTGGGCGGGAGTGAGTTGGATCGCAGGCATTGCGGCATTATCGGTGCACCATGAAGATCAACACCAAAAGCAAGAAAGTCAACAAGGCCTGGCTGGCCGACCACATCAACGACCCCTATGTGAAGATGGCCCAGCGTGAGGGCTACCGCTCACGCGCGGCCTACAAGCTCAAGGAGATTGACGAAGAGCTCAAGCTCATTCGCCCGGGCCAGGTGGTGGTCGACCTGGGGGCCACGCCGGGTGCCTGGAGTCAATACCTTCGCCGGCGCTTCGCGCCCAAGGAAGCCGGCACGGGTGGGGCGGCGGTGGGCGCGCTCAACGGCACCATCATTGCGCTGGACATCCTGCCCTTCGAGCCCATCGAAGGGGTTCAGTTCATCCAGGGCGACTTCCGCGAGGAGGCCGTGTTGCGGCAGTTGGAGACCGAGTTGGCCGGTCGGGTGGTGGACGTGGTGGTGTCCGACATGGCGCCCAACCTGTCAGGCATCGAGTCGTCCGATTCAGCACGCATTGCCCACCTGATCGAGCTGGCCATTGAGTTTTGCCAGGTGCACCTCAAGCCTGACGGCGCGTTGGTGTGCAAGGCCTTTCACGGCAGCGGCTACAGCCAACTGGTCGAGCACTTCAAGACAAATTTCCGTATTGTGAAAAAGATCAAGCCCAAAGCCTCGCGCGACCGCTCAGCGGAAACCTTTCTGGTGGGTCTGCATCCGAAAAAGGCGATTGATTGAGCCGCCGCGGCACCGCGATCCGGTGTGGCAGCGGGTGACGGTCGCTTGCGCTGGATGAGACCCTTTTGCGTCCGGGGTGTGTTGCCATACGGTCACAGGGCTTGACTCTCCTAGAATCGGGCGCATATTGAGGGTTGGGAGACCGCATCGCGTCTCTGCCCAAGGAGCACAGGTGAACAATCAATGGTTTTCGAAGGTGGCTGTCTGGCTGGTGATCGCCCTGGTGCTGTTCACCGTGTTCAAGCAGTTCGACCGCAGCGTGGGCTCCGGCAACACCATCGCCTACTCGGATTTCCTGGACGAGGTGCGGGCCAAGCGCATCCGTCAGGTGACGCTGCAGGAGGGCAATGGCAGCACCGAGATCATCGCCATCACGCACGATGACCGCCGCATCCGCAGCAATGCCACCTACCTCGACCGTGGCCTGGTGGGCGACCTGATCAACAACAACGTCAAGTTCGATGTCAAGCCGCGTGAAGAGCCGTCCCTGTTGATGAGTCTGTTGGTGTCGTGGGGCCCCATGCTGCTGCTCATCGGCGTTTGGGTGTATTTCATGCGCCAAATGCAGGGCGGTGGCAAAGGCGGCGCCTTCAGCTTCGGCAAGTCCAAGGCCCGCATGCTCGACGAGGCCAACAACTCCACCACATTCGCCGATGTGGCCGGTTGTGACGAGGCCAAGGAAGAGGTCAAGGAACTCGTGGACTTCCTCAAGGATCCGCAAAAGTTCCAAAAGCTTGGAGGCCGCATTCCACGCGGTGTGCTGCTGGTGGGCCCCCCGGGTACCGGCAAGACGCTGCTGGCCAAGGCCATCGCGGGCGAGGCCAAGGTCCCGTTCTTCAGCATCTCCGGTTCTGATTTTGTGGAGATGTTTGTCGGCGTGGGCGCCGCCCGCGTGCGCGACATGTTCGAGCAGGCCAAGAAAAGCGCGCCTTGCATCATCTTCGTCGATGAGATCGACGCGGTGGGCCGCCACCGCGGTGCCGGCCTGGGTGGTGGCAACGACGAGCGCGAGCAGACCCTCAACCAGATGCTGGTGGAGATGGACGGCTTCGAGACCAACCTGGGCGTGATCGTGATGGCTGCCACCAACCGGCCCGACATCCTCGATCCGGCTTTGCTGCGTCCGGGCCGTTTCGACCGCCAGGTCTACGTGACCCTGCCCGACGTGCGGGGCCGCGAGCAGATTCTCAACGTGCATATGCGCAAGGTGCCCGTCGGCCAGGACATCAAGGCCGACATCCTGGCCCGTGGCACACCCGGCTTCTCCGGCGCTGATCTGGCCAACCTGGTCAACGAAGCGGCCCTGTTCGCCGCTCGGCGCAACGCCCGGGTGGTGGAGATGGTCGACTTCGAGAAGGCCAAGGACAAGATCATGATGGGCCCCGAGCGCAAGTCCATGGTCATGC
>JBEAWD010000162.1:0-4415 GCA_041160585.1 Pseudomonadota bacterium
GGCCCGTCCGATCGATCCTGGCTGGTGTGTTCGGCGTCCAGGCCAGTCCACTGACGGCAACAGCCACGGCGGCGCTTTCATCGCCTGGCACAGCCGCAGCCGGTTCGCTGTTTCCATTGGCTATCGCCAAGTGCATGTATGACGCCTGGTGGGACAGCGCGTCAGGGCAGCCCAAACTCGCCACTTCCACCTCGGTGCCGGGGTTCGATCTTCCGCAAGTGATTGGTCAGCCCTACCGGTTCAAGATCACCTCAAACTACAAAGCAGGCGCCTGCGAAAGCGGGCAATGGACCTCGTTCAACATCGATAACAACAGCGCGTCCTTCATTGGTCAGCTCATGGCCACGGGGAACACGTCAGCGCTGCAGATCGGCGACAGCGTCTGGATTCAGACAGGCACCAAGACCACCCTTTATCCCGATGTGAACGCATGCAGCGCAGCCGGGAACAGGAAATGTGAGTATGTGATGCTTCCGGTGGTGAGTGCCGTTGCGACGCAAGCCAGGTCGCCCATCGTGGGCCTGGCCTGTGTGCGCCTGCTGTCGGCTACGGGTGGAAGCGGAAAGTACATCGTGGCACACATGAGCGCCGATCCCCAAAAGTGTCAAGCCACGGGGGCCGGCGGTTTCGGACCGAACTACGGCATGGTGTTACCGCCGCGGTTGGTCATGTGAATGCGCGTTGAACCGCCCCGGGTTTGAGGAGGCTGTTTTGTCCGAGTGACCTGCCCCCCGCCAGTCATGACGACTCCTTAGGGCGCTCTGCAAAACTGCAGCGAACAAGGATCCATCAACTCGAGACCGCCTCAGGTGGGTGCAGCAATCCGATCGTGCACAACCACTTGACGCTGACACGGTAACGCCGCGCGGTTTCCTGCGCCCTCGTCGTAGAGATTGAGACCCCCTACCCCTCGAGTGGCCCTTGGCGGACGCCTACAAATACCCACATATGCAACGGAAGGCATATCGACCACTGGAGCATCACTTCCAACAATCCAAGCGGCGTCACCATATCGACAGCATCCCGCTGTCGAGAAGGCGGATTTCAGTAGAAACCGAAACGAAAGGGGTTGTTTGTGTTGCTCGCCCGGGTTCATCGACTTCTGCAATATCAGGTCACTTGCGGGGTTCGCGTCAAAAAAGCCGCGTTTGCGGCATTGACCTTGATCGGGAGCACCACACTGATGACAAGCGCAATGGCTCAAGACAAACAAGCTGACTTGACCATCTTCGCCGCAGGCAGCCTCCGAACAGCCATGACGCAAATCGCGCAGGACTTCGCTACGCAGACTGGCGTCCAACCCCGACTGGTCTTTGGGGCCTCGGGGCTGTTGCGTGATCGACTGGCCGGTGGTGAGCGGGCAGACTTGTTCGCCTCGGCCAACATGGAACATCCCCAGGCACTGGAGCGCGGTGGTCATGCGTCAGGCGTTCGAGCATTCACCCGCAACGAACTCTGCGCGCTGGCCAACGGTAGCTTTGCAGCGGACGCCAGGCGCCTGGTGGTCAAACTGCTCGACCCTCGCTGGCGTCTGGGCACTTCGACTCCCAGGGCGGACCCCTCCGGGGACTATGCCTTCGAAATGTTTGATCGCATCGAGGCCACTGGTGCAGCGCCTGCGGGATCGGCTGCGGTGCTCAAGCAGCGCGCCCTTCAACTGACGGGTGGACCGCAGTCGCCTCCCCCGCCTGCAAACCGAAACGTCTACGGCGCCCTGGTCGCCCAAGGACAGGCTGATGTGTTCATCACCTACTGCACCAACGCGGCCATTGCGCTGACCGAAGAGCCGCACCTGAAGTCGCTGCCGATTGAGCAGTCGATCAATGTTTCGGCCACCTACGGCGTGGCGACTATGAAGGGAGCCTCGCCCATAGCCCAGCGTTTTCTCGATCACTTGCTTGGACCCCAGGGGCAACAAAGGCTTCGCGCCCTGGGTTTTTCCAACTGAGACGCCCGCGACCATGACCGATCCGTTATACGCGCTGGTGTGGGGGGGGGATTACCGTCTCCCGGCGAGCATTGGCAGCACGGGCTGCAGATGGCTATGTGGCGGCCTTTGGCCTGGCTGAAATCGATCCGCGATTTGGGCGACAGGTCCCCATTCTCGTTTGGCAACAGCCCAGCGGAGCACCATTGCCAGAGCACCAGGGACCCTTAATGCTTGTGGCCCCAGGAGACGCCCGAGGCAGCCGGGGCGTGCGCCAGTTGTCGGCGTGGCAGTCGTGGCACTGAGTCGATCTCCGGTAGCGCGATCCAGCCAGATTTCTCGGCTGTCTTCAATCCATTGCTTCAGCCGGAGATCATCAAGCAAACGGCGATGCCGACAAATCCACCCACAAAGCCTGCAGCCGGCGATCGACCTCAGCGTTGGAATCGCAAGGGCCGTCACTCAATACCCGTTGGTCCTTGAAGCGATAAACCGAAATCGTGAGACTCTTCATTGCTTCACGCGCCGTGATGGAAGCCTTGGCTTCGCTTGTTTCAATCCTGATCTGCAGTTTGCTGGGATCGGGGCGTGAGGCCATGCTGCGCATGTGGGCGGAACCAGGGGCGCGCCGCAACGCATTCCAACGGTCTTCCACAAAGGACAGGAAGTTGTGCGCCATCTGGGTTTGAACGGTTTGCTGCATTTCGGGAGAATCCAAACCGGCCACGTACACGCTACCGGCGCGCCCAGTTGATCACAATCTGCGTCAGCAGGATCACGACCAGCATGTCCCCCCAGGTGGTGTAGTAGAGCCAGGTGTCCTTGGTGAAGTTCAGCGCCACCGCCAGATTGATGCCCGCCATCACAAAGCCGGTTGCCGCCATGCCGACGGCCAGGCGCTGCAACTTCAGGTCGCGGTAGGCCAGGTAGGTGGCCAGTCGCTGCGCCATCCAGCGTCCACCGAACAGCGCATCCACCGCAAAAACCGTCGCACCGATGCTGCCCATCACCGTGGCCTTGAGTTGTACCGCGAACTCACTCTCGTAGTACCAGGAGAAGCCCGCCGAGATCAGCATCATGATCACGCCGAACAGCGCCAAGCCGCCCAGAAGGTCGATGCGCTTCGGTGTAAATCGGTTGATCAGCCATTGAATGGGTACGAGGCTCAGGCCCACGCCGGCGGTCACCAACGCGGCCGTTCGCAAGTCCGTGGTCTTGCCCAGAATGAAGAACAGAAGGCCCAGGGCGATATCACAGCCGATGGACGGGGCGTTGCGTCTCCAAGCACCGACATCGAACGCCGGCTGGGGAGACGCTCCAGGCGCTGATCCAGCCGTGCGGCTGTTCATCATGGCCTGAAACTTCGCCAGATAACCATGCGGGTTCTCATGCGACTGCCACAGCGTCTGCCCATCCCGCTCCACCCTCAGGCCGTAGGACCACCAGTTCCGCGGCCCCACCACCACGCGCACGGGGCCACCGGCCGATGGCATCTCCACCGCGTGCAGCCGGTAAGCCTCGCTCATGAAGTTCAGCCGGTCGACCGCTGGAGCGGCCGAGGCATCGCCGGGCGACCGCACCACCAGCTGCGACCAGGTCCAGCCGGTCTCCAGGGCAACAGGAACGGTGTGCCCGTCGATCACGGGCTTGAATCGGTAGGTCCAGACTTTCCCTTTGAAAATCATGGACCGGTGCCCAGCGAAGCCGCCGCCTTGCGCGGATGGACCAGGTTAACCCGCCCCTTGCGCTCGGCTGTCTCGATGATCGCCTTGCGCACCTGCGCCACGGTGAGCTCGGGTTTCAAGGCGAACAGCTTGGCCGCCAGGTTGGCCACCTGGGGGCTGGCCATGCTGGTGCCGCTGAACTTCACGCGGTCCCCGCCGGGCAGCAGGCTTTCCACCTCAAAGCCATTCGCATGCACCACCACCGTCTTGCCGAAGGTGGAGAAGCTGGTTTCCTCACCGGCCTTGTCCACTGCGCCCACGGTGAGCAGGTTGGGCAGGTTCAGGCCGGCGGGGATGTACTCCTCGAAGTCGGCGCTGTTGTCTTCGTTGCCCGAACCGGCCACGAAGAGGATTTCAGGGGCGGAAGCGATGGCTGCGCGCAGCGCATCACGTTCGATGGCGAAGAGCTTGCGCGCCAACTGCTTGCGCTCTTCCGGGGTGGCGCCCACGTTGTGCCAGGCCAGCATGCCCTCGTAGGCAGAGGCTCCATAACGCCAGCTCATGTTCACCACGCGCAGCTTCTGATCCTTGAAGGACTGCACGATCTGCTGATACGCGGCGGCGGTGCGGCGCGACAGTTCTTCGGTGGGCTTCACCGGCTCGGTGCGGTGTTCCCACAGCATGGTGGCGGTGTAGACGCGGGCAAACGGGTTGCCGTCCACCGCAATGCCGGCCACGTGCGTCCCGTGGGTGTAGACGCCCACCAAGCTCAGGTCTTCCTGGAAGGACTTCACCTGCGCCGGGTTCAGGGTGGCCACCGCCTG
>JBEAWD010000054.1:0-3086 GCA_041160585.1 Pseudomonadota bacterium
TCGCAGTGCTGCCCGGCGACGGTATCGGTCCCGAAATCATGAACGAGGCCGTGAAGGTCCTCAAGGCCTTGGGACTGTCTCTTGAGATGGAGTGGGCCGATGTGGGTGGCGCGGCCTACGAAAGCAGCGGTCACCCGCTGCCCGAAACCACCCTGAACCTGGCCAAGGCCGCCGATGCGGTCCTGTTCGGCGCGGTGGGTGATTGGAAGTACGACAAGCTGGATCGCCCCCTGCGCCCGGAGCAGGCCATCCTGGGCTTGCGCAAGAACCTGGGCCTTTTCGCGAACTTCCGCCCCGCCATTTGCTACGAGCAACTCACGCACGCCTCCAGCCTCAAGCCTGAACTGGTGGCGGGCCTGGATATCCTCATCATTCGCGAGCTTACTGGGGACATCTACTTCGGCCAGCCGCGGGGGCGCCGTGTGGCCACCGACGGCCACTTCCCCGGCAGCGAGGAAGCGTTCGACACCATGCGCTACAGCCGCCCGGAAATCGAGCGCATCGCGCACGTGGCCTTCCAGGCCGCGCGCAAGCGCC
This sequence comes from Pseudomonadota bacterium, assembly GCA_041160585.1. Lineage (GTDB taxonomy): Bacteria > Pseudomonadota > Gammaproteobacteria > Burkholderiales > Burkholderiaceae_C > RFTU01. Next base: position 538 of record JBEAWD010000054.1, read on the forward strand.
GCGGGAAGGTGACCAGCGTGGACAAGGCCAATGTGCTGGAAACCTTTCAGTTGTGGAAGGATGTGGTGACCGAGGTGCACGCCCAGTACCCCGATGTGCAGCTGGACCACATGTATGTGGACAACGCGGCCATGCAGCTGGTGAAGGCGCCCAAGTCGTTCGATGTGATCGTCACGGGCAATATGTTCGGCGACATCCTGAGTGACGAAGCCTCGATGCTGACCGGCTCCATTGGCATGCTGCCTTCGGCATCCCTGGACAAGAACAACAAGGGCCTGTACGAGCCCAGCCACGGCAGCGCGCCCGACATCGCAGGCAAGGGCGTGGCCAACCCGCTGGCCACCATCCTGAGTGCGGCCATGATGCTGCGCTTCAGCCTGAATCAGGAATCGGCTGCTCAGCGCATCGAAGCCGCGGTGCAGAGGGTGCTGGCCCAGGGCCTGCGCACGGCCGACATCCACAGCGAGGGCACCACCCGCGTGGGCACCGCCGAGATGGGACAGGCCGTCGTCAAGGCCTTGGGCTGAGGCTGCCTGGAGGCCGCAACAGCGCAGCCAGTCCCAGCGCGGCGCAACACAGGGCTACGCAGGGTCCGCTGGGCAGGTCGCCCCACCACGACAGCGCCAGGCCCGTGGCGCTGCCGGCCCAGCCGATGAGCAACCCGGTCAAGAGGCCCGCACCGGGTCCGTTGCGCAGCCACAGGGCCGGGGCGATCAGCAGCGCGAAGACCACGAACAGGCCGAGCAAGGGTACCGCCACGCTGACCACCACCGCAAAGGCGCCGTAGAACCAGGCGTCGCGCATCAGGAGCGCGGGCTGCCAGCGCAACAGCAGCACCAGCAGCAGCGCCGCCGCGCACAGCAGGCCTACGGCCATCGGTCGGGCCCACAGCACATCGGCTGCCAGCAGTTCCAGCAGGCGCTCGCGGCCGTGGGCGTCTTGGCGAGCGCCCAGCATGGCCAGGCAGGCCGCCAGCACATACAGCAGGCCGATCAGGGCCTCGCGCCGCTGGGGCCAGCGCTGGCTGATGAAGGCCACACCGCTGGCGCACAGCAGCGCGCCCGCCAGGCCGGCCAGGTCGGATGCCCAGTCCACCTCATGACCTACCCAGCCCATGGACCAGAGCGCCGCGGCCGCAGCGGCCTGGGCCACGGCCAGGTCGATGAAGACCACGCCACGGTCCAGCACCGCGCGGCCCAATGGCACCAGCGCCACCACCCCAGCCAGAAGGGCCAAGGCAGGCAGGAGCAACCAATCGTTCATCGATCCGTGGTGGTCTGGCCCTGCGCGGACAGGAGTTCGGACACCAACCGGTCGAACCAGCGGTCCAGCGCCTGGGGCGCGGCCGGGTCGGTGACGGTGGCGGGCAGCACCAGCAGTTTACGCGGGGGCTGTGCCTTCTCGGTCAGCCAACGACCGGCCCGCGCATCCTGGTGCTGGGCCACCACCACGGCCACCGGCGGCTCGGCTTTCCAACGCGCCAGCAGAGACTGCAAATGCCCCGGGGTGGGGGGCAGGCCTGGCTTGGGTTCCAGGTCCAGGGTCTGCTTCAGGCTCAACCATCGCCACAGGTAGGCGAAGGTGCTGTGTTGGGCCGCCACGCCATGGCCGCGCAGGCCCTTGGTGCGCATCTGCCACTGTGAGATGCGTTCGCGCCAGCGGGCCTCGAAGGCGGCCTGGCGGCTGCGGATCGCCGCCGACTGCTCAGGCCACAGCCGCCCCATGGTGGCGGCCAGGGCCTGGCTCACCTGCAGCAATCGTTCGGGATCGGCGTGCAGGTGCGGATTGCCACCCGGGTGGATGTCGCCCGCGAAGGGATTGAGCGTGGCGGTCTGCGGGTCGATCAGGCTGACATGGGCCGCGGCATAGAACATGCCGGCGCCACCGTCCTGAACCTTGGGGTTGCCCGAGCGCTGTTGCAGTACGGGCAGCCATCCCTCTTCAAGGCCCGCGCCCGTGCAGATGGCCAGATCGGCTTGGCGCAGCTGGGCGATCAGGGCGGGCCGGGCTTCGATGTGGTGAGGGTCCTGCAGAACATGCGTGGCGCTGACCACTCGCGCATGGGGCATCAATTCCCGCGCCAGCGCCTCCCACTCCGGTTCGCAGGCAAAGATGCGGGGCGAGGCCGCGTTTGCAGTTGCCGATGTAGGCACTGCAAGCATCACCAGCGCGGCCGCCAGCGCCCTTGCCAGTTGGCTCAGGACGTCAGATTTCATCAAAAGCTGTGGGCACCATGGGCGCCGAAGGCCACAACGTATTGCAAGGAGACCAACTGCCGTGGCACATGCTCGAATCCCTGGGCATTGCGTTGGGTCGTCCATTGAAGGCGCAGGGTCTGCTTGTGTGAGGGCTTGTAAGCCAGCATCACCGCCTGCTCGTTCAGGCGTGCCGGGTCAAAATGGTCGTCGTGCGCATAGCCCGCTCGCAATCGGTCGACGCGCACACCGGCTTCGAAGTCGGGGCGCAAGCGCCACACCAGCGACAGCGAAGAGGCCTCGTGCTGGCGACCTGCCAGCGCTGCATCCTGCAGCCCACTCAGCCGTGCGTGC
>JBEAWD010000225.1:0-2855 GCA_041160585.1 Pseudomonadota bacterium
GGGCTGTGGTGCTTCAAGGCTAGGGTGTTGAATGCCGCGGAGAGCTGACCCGGGTTTGCCACGCAGATTTGACCCGGGTTTTGGGGATGCGGGGTTTTTTGATCCTGTCAGGTGGGCTGTGGTTTCCTTTCGCGATGGGTCTGGGTTGCGGAGCTGTTCCTGAAGCGGAAGCTGTCGTTGCCGGTCTCCAGGATGTGGCAGTGGTGGGTGAGCCGGTCGAGCAGTGCCGTGGTCATCTTGGCATCCCCGAATATCGCTGCCCACTCACTGAAACTGAGGTTGGTGGTGATGATCACGCTTGTCTGCTCGTACAGCTTGCTGAGAAGGTGAAACAGCAGGGCACCCCCCGAGGCGCTGAACGGCAGGTATCCCAATTCGTCGAGGATCAGCAGGTCGGTATGGAGCAGACGGGCGGCAATTTGCCCGCTCCTTCCGGCGGCTTTTTCCTGCTCGAGAGCGTTGACCAGTTCCACCGTGGAGTAGAACCGCACCCGCTTTCGGTGGTGCTCGACCGCCTGGACGCCAAGCGCAGTGGCGACATGGGTCTTTCCAGTGCCTGGCCCGCCGACCAGCACGATGTTGTCGGCCTTCTCCATGAAGGCACCGGCATGCAGTTGGCGCACCAGGCCTTCGTTGATCTGGCTGCTGGCAAAATCAAAACCCGTCAGGTCTTTGTAGGTCGGGAACCGCGCGGCCTTGAGCTGATAGGCGATGGAGCGGACCTACCGCTCGGCCAACTCGGCCTTCAGCAACTGCGACAGGATGGGGATCGCGCTCTGGAAGGCGGGCGCGCCCTGCGCGGTCAGCTCGGCTGCGGCCTGCGCCATGCCGTGCATCTTGAGGCTGCGCAGCATGATGGTGACGGCGGCAGCCGCCGGATCATGACGCATGGCGACCTCCTTGCTTTGGACTCAGGTCGTCATAGCGGGCGACGTTGGCCCTGGGCTCCTGCGCCAGCACCAGGGCCTGGGGCGCCTCGATCGGCGGGATCTGGGAGGCTGTGCCGTCGGTCAGCCGGTGCAGCAGGTTCAGGATGTGGGTCTTGGTGGACACACCGGCCTGCAGTGCCATCTCCACGGCAACCAGCACAGCCTGTTCATCGTGCTGCAGCACCAGGGACAAGATCTCCACCATCTCCCGGTCACCACCGGGCCTGCCGTGCAGTTGCCGCTGAAGCTGCCGGAATGCCTCCGGCAGTTCGGCGAAGGGCGCGCCGTTGCGTAGGGCACCGGGTTTTCGCTGGATCACGGCCAGATAGTGGCGCCAATCATAGACCGTCCGACCCTGCCCGTGATGCGACCGCTCAATGATCCGCGGGTGCTCGCAAAGGACGGCTCCCTCGGCAACGACCACGATGCGCTCGGGATAGATCCGCAGGCTGACCGGACGATTGGCGAAGGAGGCGGGCACGCTGTAGCGGTTGCGGTCGAAGTGCACGAGGCAGGTTGGTGAGACCCGCTTGGTCTCATCCACGAAGCCGTCGAAGACCCGTCTGACCGGCATGAGGCAGTCCACCTCCTGCCGCCAGACCGCGGCGACGCTGCCGGGTTCGACGCCGTGCGGGATCTCCTCCCACAAGGCGAAGCAGCGCTGCTCCAGCCAGGCGTTCAGCGCCTCCAGACTCTCGACCTCAGGCATGGGCTGCCACAGCCGGTGCCGGGTATCCTGAACGTTTTTCTCGACTTGGCCTTTCTCCCAACCCGATGCCGGATTGCAGAATTCGGGCTCGAACAGATAGTGGCTCGCCATGGCCAGGAAGCGGGCATTGACCTGCCGCTCGCGGCTCGGGCCGATGCGGTCCACGGCGGTGCGCATGTTGTCGTAGATGCCACGCCGCGGCACGCCGCCCAGCACGCGAAATCCATGGTTGTGGGCGTCAAACAGCATCTCGTGCGTCTGCAGGAGGTAGGCTCGCACCAGGAAGGCCCGACTATGGCAGAGCTTGAGGTGGGCGACCTGCAGCTTGGTGCGCTCGCCACCGATGACGGCGTGCTCCTCGCTCCAGTCAAACTGAAACGCCTCGCCCGGGCCGAAGGCCAGCGGCACGAAGACACCGCGGCCGGAGGTCTGTTGCTGGCGCAGCCAGTCATCCCGCCAGGCGCGCACAAAGGCAGCGACGCGCCGGTACGAGCCGTCATAGCCCAGCACGGCCAATTCCGCGTGGAACTGCCGGGCCGTATGTTTCTGTTTGCGCGGCCTGCGGGCATCCGTCCGCAGCCAGGCTGCCAGCCGCTCGGCAAAGGGATCGAGCTTGCTGGGGCGATCAGGCGTCCTGAAAACAGGCTCCACCGCCTCGGACCGCAGGTACCTGCGGATGGTGTTCCGCGACAGACCGGTACGGCGCGCGATCGCCCGGATCGACAGGTGCTCCCGGAAATGCCAACGCCGGATAACGCTCAATAAAGCCATGTCCAACACTCCAGCTGCCCCCGCCCAAAGGGCCGAGGCTAGCGTCCGAACATGGGTCAAATCTCAGCAGCAACTTCACCCCAAACCGGGTCACTTCTCAGCGGCACTCAACAGTCTGAACGTGATTTGATCGATGTTGCTCGGCAGGGTGGGGTGGGATGCGATATTCGTGGTCGCGCCGAGCGCGCGGTCGTGGCGGGCCACCGCGATGCCATCTGCGGTCAGCAGCAGGTCGGGTTCGATGAAATCGGCGCCCTGCCGGATGGCCAGGCGATAGGCCTCCATCGTGTGTTCGGGCAAGTATTCGCTAGCACCGTGATGGGCGATCACCAGCGGGCGCTCTCTGGCCGATTGGGCCGCAGCGTTGCAGGTGAGCGCGACTAACAGAGCCAGGGTGAGACTGGAGAGATGCGACGGCATGGCGCTTTCTATGCTCTGTTCCGGTC
>JBEAWD010000233.1:0-11754 GCA_041160585.1 Pseudomonadota bacterium
ACCGTGGAGCAGCTGCCCCTGGTGCGACAGCAGCCACACGGCCGCGGCAGTGACCATGATCCCCAATGCGCTGGCCAGGGTCCATTCCAGCAGCGCGGCTCCCCCTTGGGCCTTGGCCCCATGGGAATCAATGCGGCCAGCACTGTCGTGGACGGTCCTCGGTGAGAGCGCCCGACGCATCCGCGGCCAGGAGCACCGTGAGCCCGGACTGCACGGATACGGCCATCTGCACGCATGGGCCGTCGTGTGCCTGTGACGATCCTGGCTGGGCCGTGGCCACCAGGGTGTAGCCGGTACCCGAGGCCCCAAGGATCGACAGGGTGTAGTGGCCGTTATCCGACCAGGCGCTTCGCCCCAACTGCGCCGGATCATCCGCATAACGGGGCGCGGTGCTTCGGTGGCGTTCCTGGGCCAACTGCAGGGCTGACAGCGCGGCGATGGCGTCAATTCGGCGCCCTTTGTGAACCTGTTCGCGGTACGACGGGATGGCCGTGGCCGCCAGCAGGCCCATCATGAGCAAGGCCACCGTCATGTCGATGGCGGAGAACCCGCGGCGCCTGTGCATGGCCCCGGGTGCTGTAGTTGCCACGGACTTGCCCCGGCGCAGCCCGGGTGCGGGGGTGTTGATCGTCATCCGCATTCCTCAGCATGTGGACACACCCTGAACCATGCCCCCGGGCGAACACACGCGCAGCCGGCCCACCAGGTTCACCACGTGATGCAAGGCCCGGCCATCGGGCAGTTCAAGCCGAAGCGTTCCGGTGGGGGTGACCGTTCGATCGGTGGGGCTCCACACCAGGCTGGTGCTGCTGGCCGAGGCGGCCAGCGCATGGGGCAGGGGTGGGGTGGTGCCCAGGCGCTGTGCTCCGCTGCTGCAGGGCGAACCCGCGCAGCCGCTGCACGCGCCGCGCGCACCCGTGTGCAACACCAGGCAGGGCGCCGTGCCGGCTTGGAACTCCAGCCGTACCGGGCGGTTGAGGGTGAAGGCCCAGTGCCGTGCCGACTGGATGAGTGCCGACCAGTGCGACGACGCGGCCTTGAGGCGGCGCATCTCCAAGGCGTCCCGCAAGGGGGGCCACAGCGTGGCGCTGGCCACCATCACCAACACCATCACGACCAACACTTCCAGCAGGCCGAACCCTCGGCGGGCCCGAGCCAAGCGACCACCGCGCCAGGGCGGTGCCTCGGTCATCAGGTTGCGGGTATCTTGGCGGTGCGGTGCATGGGCTGGCATGCCAGCACTGTAGGCAGCCGATGACCCGCACGCATCGCCCTGGCGGGGGCCCCGCTTGGGGGTCAGATGTCCTTGATCAGCTTGCGGAACGCGTCCACGTCTTCGAAGCTGCGGTACACCGAGGCAAAGCGCACATAGGCCACCTTGTCGATGCGCTTGAGTTCGCGCATCACCAGTTCGCCCAAGCGCGAAGACGAGACCTCGCGCTGCGCGCTGGACAGCAGTTGCTCCTGGATGCGCTCCATGGCGTCGTCGATTTGCTCGACGCTCACCGGTCGCTTGCGCAGGGCCAGCTGCATCGACGCCCGCAGCTTGGCGGGCGTGAACTCCACGCGCGCACCGTCCTTCTTCACCACCACCGGCATGGCGATGTCGGCGCGCTCATAGGTGGTGAAGCGCCGGTCGCAGCTCGCGCACTTGCGCCGCCGCCTGACCGCATCCCCTTCATCGGAGTCACGGGTCTCCACGACCTGCGTGTCACCGTTGGTGCAGTAGGGGCAGCGCATCGCTCAGGGGGTCAGCGGTACACGGGGAAGTCGCGGGTGAGCGCCGACACCCTGGCGCGCACGGCCTCGATGTTCGCCTCGTCGTGCGGCTTGTCCAGCACATCGGCGATCAGGTGGGCCGTCAACCGAGCTTGCTCTTCCTTGAAGCCTCGCGTGGTCAGGGCCGGCGTACCCAGGCGGATGCCGCTGGTCACCATGGGTTTTTGCGGGTCGTTGGGGATGCCGTTCTTGTTGCAGGTCATGTGGGCGCGGCCCAGGATGGCCTCGGCTTCCTTGCCCGTGAGGTTCTTGGGGCGCAGATCGACCAGCATCACATGGCTTTGCGTGCCGCCGCTGACGATGCGCAGGCCGCGCTCGATCAGGGTCTGCGCCAGCACCTTCGCATTGGCCACCACCTGTTGCTGGTACTGCTTGAACGATGGCTGCAGGGCCTCGTGGAAGGCCACCGCCTTGCCGGCGATCACGTGCATCAGCGGGCCGCCCTGGATGCCAGGGAAGATCGCGCTGTTGATCTTCTTGGCGATGTCTTCGTTGTTGGCCAGGATGATGCCGCCGCGCGGGCCGCGCAGGCTCTTGTGGGTGGTGCTGGTGACCACGTCGGCATGCGGCACCGGGTTGGGGTACACGCCGGCCGCGATCAGGCCCGAGTAGTGCGCCATGTCCACCATGAAGTAGGCGCCCACGGCCTTGGCCACACGCGCGAAGCGCTCGAAGTCGATGTGCAGCGAGTAGGCCGAAGCACCCGCGATGATCAGCTTGGGCTTGTGCTCATGGGCCAGACGCTCCATGGCCTCGTAGTCGATCACTTCCTGCGCATCCAGGCCGTAGCTCACCACCTTGAACCACTTGCCGCTCATGTTCAGCGGCATGCCATGCGTGAGGTGGCCGCCTTCGGCCAGGCTCATGCCCATGATGGTGTCGCCGGGCTGCAGCAGGCCGAAGAACACGGCCTGGTTGGCCTGGGATCCGGAGTTGGCCTGCACGTTGGCGAAGTTGGCGCCGTACAGCTGCTTGAGCCGGTCGATGGCCAACTGCTCCACGACGTCGACATGTTCGCAGCCGCCGTAGTAGCGCTTGCCCGGATAGCCCTCGGCGTACTTGTTCGTCAGTTGCGAACCCTGGGCCTGCATCACCGCCGGCGAGGTGTAGTTCTCGCTGGCGATCAGCTCGATGTGGTCTTCCTGCCGGTGGTTCTCGGCCTGCACGGCCGCCCACAGTTCAGGGTCGACCAGGGCCAGGGTGGAGGTGTTGCGGTCAAACATGGTGGCGTTTCTCGTCTGGGTAGGTAGGGCACCACGGGCCATCATGATGACCCGCGTGCTGCCCAGGCGCACGGCTGGATGCGCGCCGCTCGAAAGCGAACGCCCGCGCTTCACGGTGTTACCACCTCGGCAGCCCCATCGGGTGATGTGGGGGCGCCTATCGCCAGTCACGCGGAAACCCGATTTTAGACGGACGGGCCTGGCGGCGGCGTCCGCGGGGCTGCCGCGGCGTGCGTGGACTTCAGCGCCCGTCCTGCACCAGGGCCACCTTGGTGGCCGCCGCTGCGGCGTTGGTGCCCACTGGGTGCACCAGGTTGTGCGGCATCGATTTGCCTTGCGCCACCTGTTGAAGGGCGCGGTGTTCGGCCAGCACCTTCTGCGTGTAACCGTTGTCGTCGCCACCCGGGTGGGTCACGCCCACATAGCAGCGCAGTCCTTCTTCCAGCCCGCCGTTGCGCGACACGCAATCGCGCAGCACCTGCACGCCCACTCTCAGGTTGGTCACCGGGTCGAAGGCCGCATGCGCGCCACCGAAGGCCTGGTACTTGTCGTCATGCACGCGCGTCATCACCTGCATGAGCCCCTGAGCGCCCATCGGGCTTTGCGCAAAGGGATTGAAGGACGACTCCATGGCCACCACCGCCAGGATCACGGTGGGCTCCAGCTTGCTGCGCGACCCCAAGGACCAGGACTCGTGGACCAGGCGCGACACGGGCTCCATGGCCACGCGGTAACGCTTGCTCAGCCAGGCCGCCACAGCGGCCTGCTCGCGCGTGAGCCGTTCAGGCTCCAGCGCGGTGGCCCGCTTGCTGGCTTGCGGCTCGGCCAGGGCGCTCAAAAGATTGCCGTCTTGTTCGGCCCGCTGCTCCAGTCGGTCCTGCAACCAGCCAAGGGCCAGGGACTCGACACGGTTGCGCATGTCCTCGGTGCCGCCCATGAAGATCAGGGCCGCGACCACGGTCAGCCCCAACAGGGCCAAGGTGTTGTGGCTCACGTCCAAAAGGCCGTGGCCCACATCGCGGGTGAACACGGCCAATCCGTCGCGCAACTGCGCCAGGCGCAGTGCCATGCGCCGCAGGGCGCTGTCAGGGGGGGCGTTCATGGAGTCCTTTTCGATCGTCGGGCGCGGCACCCGCCAAGGGAGCACGCCGGGATTCGTGAGGGGCCCAGACCCGCCTTCGGCCCGGGCAGCCAGGTTGCGGTATGCGCAGCCCTGACTTAGTATTAACCCTTAACTGTACCACTTCCCGACCGCATTCGCTGCGACGGGTTTTCCCGGCTGCGCGGCGCCTTGTGTGCTCGCGCCCGGGTAACCTCGGCACCCATGCAATACCGCGACCTGCGCGATTTCATCGCCCAACTGGAAACCACGGGAGAACTGCGCCGCATTGCCGCGCCGGTGGACCCCCACCTGGAGATGACCGCGCTCAGCGACCGCAGCCTTCAAAGCGGCGGCCCGGCCTTTTTGTTTGAAAGGCCCGAGGGCCACGGCCGCACCTGGTCGATCCCGGCGCTGACCAACCTCTTCGGCACCACCCGGCGCGTGGCCCTGGGCATGGGTGCGAACAACCTGTCCGAACTGCGCGACGTGGGGCGCCTTCTGGCCGCGCTCAAGGAGCCCGATCCGCCGCGCGCGCTCAAGGACGTGGGGCGCCTGTTCCAAATGGCCAAGGCCGTGTGGGACATGAAGCCCTCGGTGGTGCGTGATGCCCCCTGCCAGGAAGCCGTCCGTCGCGGTGAGGACATCGACCTGGGTGAACTGCCGGTCCAACTGTGCTGGCCCGGTGATGTGGCACCGCTCATCACCTGGGGCCTGGTGATCACGCGCGGGCCGCAGTCGGTGGCCACGCCGCGCCTGCGGCAGAACCTGGGCATCTACCGGCAGCAGGTGATCGGCCGGCGCGAGGTCATCATGCGCTGGCTGGCCCATCGCGGTGGTGCACTGGATTTCCGCGACTTCGCGCGCGCCAACCCGGGCCGACCGTTCCCCATGGCCGTGGCCCTGGGGGCCGACCCGGCCACCATCCTGGGCGCGGTCACGCCCGTTCCCGACACCCTCAGCGAGTACCAGTTCGCCGGCCTGCTGCGTGGAAGCCGCACGGTGCTGGTGGAGACCGAGGTGGGCGAGGGGGCCTTGAAGCTGCAGGTGCCGGCTTCGGCCGAAATCGTGCTGGAAGGCCACATCCCCCCCGCGCCCGAGGGCTACAGCGGCACCAGTGAACACGGCGTGCCCCTGAAGTCGGTGGGCGGCTACCTGCACGCGCTGGAAGGGCCCTACGGCGACCACACCGGCTACTACAACGAGCAGGACTGGTTCCCGGTGTTCCGTCTGGACCGCCTGACCCGCCGGACCGATGCGATCTACCACTCCACCTACACCGGCAAGCCGCCCGATGAGCCCGCGGTGCTGGGCGAGGCACTCAACGAGGTGTTTGTGCCGATCCTTCAGCGGCAATTTCCCGAGATCGTTGACTTCTATCTGCCGCCCGAGGGCTGCAGCTACCGCCTGGCCGTCATCAGCATCCGAAAGTCCTACCCCGGCCACGCCAAGCGGCTGATGTTTGGTCTTTGGAGTTTCCTGCGCCAGTTCATGTACACAAAGTTCATCATCGTGGTGGACGACGACGTGGACATCCGCAACTGGAAGGAAGTGGTCTGGGCCATGACCACGCGCATGGACCCGGTGCGCGACACCACCCTGGTGGAACACACGCCGATCGACTACCTCGATTTCGCTTCACCCGTCAGCGGTCTGGGCGGAAAGATGGGGTTGGATGCCACCAACAAGTGGCCCGGTGAAACCTCGCGCGAGTGGGGCCGCACGATCACCATGAAGCCCGAAGTCACCGCGCGCATGGACGCGCTGTGGGCGTCGCTGGGCTTGAACACCTGAGGTCACGTACGTGAACGAGGTCATCACCCTGGGCGGCGGCTGCTTCTGGTGCACCGAGGCCGTCTTCGAGCAGGTCGAGGGCGTGGTCGCGGTGGAGTCGGGCTACTGCAACGGCCACTTCCCGAACCCGAGCTACGAGCAGGTGTGCACCGGCCAGACTGGCCACGCCGAGGTGGTGCAGGTGACCTACGATGCTGCCGTCATCCCGCTGCGCGACATCCTGGTCATCTTCATGGCCACCCACGACCCCACCACCCTGAACCGCCAGGGCCACGACGTGGGCACGCAGTACCGCTCGGGCATCTACACGCACCACGAAGGCCAAGTCGAGGTGGCCCGATCGGTGCTGGCCGAGGCGCAGCAGGCTACTGGTGGGCGCGTGGTGACCGAATTGGTGGCTCTGCGCGACTACAGCCGCGCTGAGGACTACCACCAGCACTACTTCGCCCGCAACCCCTTCCAGGGCTACTGCGCAGCCGTGATCGCACCCAAGGTGGAGAAGTTTCGAAGGGTGTTCAACGAGCGGCTGCGTACGGGCTAAGGGGCCAAGCGCTCCCGCACCCAGTGCCCGCTGTCGTCCAGCCGATAGCGAAGGCGGTCATGCAGGCGACTCTTGCGGCCCTGCCAGAACTCCCACCGATCGGGCGCCAGCCGAAAGCCGCCCCAATGCGGTGGGCGCGGCGGGTCCAGCAGGAACTGCGCGCTGTAACGCGCGGCGTTGGCCACCAGCACCGCACGCCCTCCGATCACTTGGCTCTGCGGCGACGCCCAGGCGCCGATGCGTGAATCCAGCGGCCGGCTGGCGAAGTAGGCGTCCGACTCCGCCTGGGCAACCCGCTCCACGCGGCCCTCGATGCGCACCACGCGTTCCAGCTCCACCCAATGGAACTGCAGCGCCGCATGGGGATGGGTCGCGAGTTCGCGGCCCTTGCGGCTTTCGTAGTTGGTGTACCAGACCAGGCCACGTTCGTCGCAGCCCTTGATCAACACCACGCGGGTGGAAGGACGCCCATCGGCACCCACCGTGGCCAGGGTCATCGCATTCGGTTCGGGCAGTTGGGCGCTCAGCGCCTCCTGCAGCCAGCGCTGGAACTGCCGCAGCGGGTCGGCGTCCGATGCCGCCTCGTCGAGTTCGGCTCGCTCATAGGACTTGCGCAGGTCTTCAAGGTTCATGCGCAGCAGGATACGGCATTCGCCGGGTCCGGGCAGTCCCCCGCCATCCCAACCTTCGGGTTCCTCATTAGGTAGACCTCCGCTTGTCGCATGGCCGCGCGAAGAACATCCTTGCGCTTGGCATGCCCGGCCAGGTCCGGCGCGACGGCCCTGACCACCATGACCCATCCTCAGCCCACCCTGATCGTGCTCGGCGCCGGCCGTGGCAGCCGCTACCACGGCGGCGGCCACAAGCTGGCCCGGCGCCTGGGCAATGAGTCGGTCTTCAGCCTTACCTTGGGTCGTGCCTTGGCCACTGGCCTGCCGGTGAAGGTGGTCACCACCGATCCGCTCGTGCCCCTGGTGCTGCCCTATGTGGCGCGCCGGGATGTGCTGGTGTTGCCCGACGCACAGACCGAATCGCGGCTGGGGATGGGGTACTCGATCGCCACCGGCGTGCGGGCCTCTCTCGACGCGGGCGGTTGGCTGGTGTTGCCGGCCGACATGCCGCTGGTGGAGCCGCGCACGGTCCTGCGCGTGGCGCAGGAACTGCCGCGACATGCGGTGGTGTATCCCCAGTACCAGGGCCGCCGCGGGCACCCGGTGGGCTTTTCGTCCGAATTGGTGTCAGAGCTCGTTCGGCTCACCGGCGATGAGGGCGCCAGGCGTGTGGTGGCCCGCTATCCCGGTGTCGGTGTGGATGTCGAGGACCCGGGTGTCCTTCAGGACTTCGACACCGAGGACGACTTTCGGGGCTTCGAAGGGCAGGGCGCGCCGGCCGCACCGGGCTCGACGGCACCGCTGCGCTCCAACAAGACCGCGTGAACCGACAGGCCCGCCCCATGGGGCGGCTTGACGGTGGCGCCCCATGGGGCGGGAGGGGGCGTGTGTTTTGACGATGTAACCAAGTTACACAATAATTGATAAATCGGTTACATCGCCGGCAGCCGCTTTCCCTCGGATACCCAGCCCATGAGCCCTGTTCAGTCGAACCCCGTGCCTCAGCGCCTGCACCCCGTGCTGCAGGCGGTCACCGAACGCATCGTGCGGCGCAGCGCCGACACCCGCAGCGCCTACCTGGCCTTGTGTGACCGCATGGCCGCACGCCCGCGCGGGGCTGACCGCATGGGCTGCGCCAATGTGGCGCATGCCTTTGCGGCCTTGCCGGGGGCGGACAAGTTCCGCGTGGTGGCGGAAAAGGCACCTCACCTGGCCGTGGTCACTGCCTACAACGACATGCTGTCGGCCCATCAACCCTACGAAGGCTACCCGCAGGCCTTGCGCGAGGCTGCCCGCGCCAGCGGGGCCACGCTGCAGGTGGCCGGTGGTGTGCCGGCCATGTGCGATGGGGTCACCCAGGGCGAGCCAGGGATGGAGCTGAGCCTGTTCTCGCGCGACACGATTGCCCGGGGCACGGCCGTGGCGCTCAGCCATGATGTGTTCGACGGCATGCTGCTGCTGGGCGTGTGCGACAAGATCGTGCCGGGCCTGCTGATCGGCGCGCTGCACTTCGGGCATCTGCCGGCGGTCTTCATTCCGGCCGGTCCCATGAGCTCGGGCCTGAGCAACAGCGACAAGGCCAAGGTCCGCGAGCAGGCCGCGCAGGGGCTGGTGGGCCGGGACGAGTTGCTCAAGGCGGAATCGGCCGCCTACCATGGCCCGGGCACCTGCACCTTCTACGGCACGGCCAACAGCAACCAGATGCTGCTGGAGGCCATGGGCCTGCATGTGCCGGGCGCGGCCTTCGTGCACCCGCACGACGACCTGCGCGCCGCACTCACGCAAGCGGCGGTGGGCACCGTGCTGCAGGCGCGCGCCGGCCAGTCGGGGCATGCGCCAATCGGTCGCGTGGTGGACGAGCGCAGCGTCGTCAATGCGATGGTGGCGCTGTTGGCCACCGGCGGCTCCACCAACCACCTCATCCACTGGGTGGCCGTGGCCCGTGCGGCCGGCATCGTGATCGACTGGAGCGACTTCGATGAACTGTCGGCCGTCGTGCCCCTGTTGGCGCGCGTGTACCCGAATGGGACAGCCGATGTGAACCAGTTCCAGGCGGCGGGTGGGCCGGCCTATGTGATCCGCGAACTGCTGCACGCCGGCTTGATGCACGGCGATGTGCTGACGGTCTCGCCACGGGGGCTAAAGGCCTACACGCAGGTGCCCCAGTGGCGCGACGGTGCCTTGGCCTGGTGCGAACTGCCGGCGCCTGTCGCACAGCCCAGCCCTGACCCGTCGGTGCTCAGGCCTGCGCACGACCCCCATGCGCCCACCGGTGGGCTGCGCCTTCTGCAGGGGCGCTTGGGCCGTGCCGTGATCAAGGTGTCTGCCGTGCCGCAAGACCGCCATGTCGTGCAGGCCCCGGCCCTCGTGTTCGACAGCCAAGAGGACCTGCAGCGCGCCTTCAAGGCCGGTGAACTCGAGCGCGACTTCGTGGCGGTGGTGCGGTTCCAGGGGCCGCAGGCCAACGGCATGCCCGAACTGCACAAGCTGACCCCGCCCTTGGCGGTGCTGCAGGGCAAGGGCCATCGCGTGGCCCTGGTCACCGATGGCCGCATGAGCGGTGCATCGGGCAAGGTACCGGCGGCCATTCATGTGAGCCCCGAAGCCGTCGCCGGTGGTCCCTTGGCCAAGGTGCGCAATGGTGATCTGATCCGATTGGATGCGGTGCAGGGAACACTGGAGGTGCTGGTGGATGAGGCCACCTGGCAGGACCGCCAGGCGCAAGTGCCTGGCCCCACATTTCAACGTGAACACGGCCAGGGCATGGGCCGCGAACTCTTCGCCGGGATGCGGCGTCTGGTCCGCACTGCGGAAGAGGGCGCCGTGACCTGGTTGTGAGCCTGACGCCCACCTTAGCCCATGCACCGCAGCACATTCATCATCCGCCACCCGATGCCCCGACCCGATGCCCACCACCCGATGACCACCACGCCAGCCACGACATGAGCGCCCTGCACACGCTTGAACTGACCCGCCACGGTCCCGTGATTCCCGTCATCGTCATCCAAGAACTGGCGCACGCGGTGCCCATGGCGCGTGCCCTTGTGGCCGGTGGCGTGCGGGTGCTGGAGGTGACGCTTCGAACGCCCGTGGCCCTCCAGGCCATGAAGGCCATCGTGGCCGAAGTGCCCGAGGCGATCGTGGGTGCGGGCACCTTGCGCACGCCCGCTGATGTTCAGGCTGCAGTGGAGGCGGGCTGCCGATTCGGCGTGAGCCCCGGCTACACGCCGGCCTTGGGTCGGGCGTGTCGGGAAGTCGGTCTTCCCCTGCTGCCGGGCGTGTCCACGGCCAGTGAGGTGATGGCCGCCGGCGAGGACGGACTGACGTTCCTGAAGTTCTTTCCCGCCACGGCAGCCGGTGGCGTGCCGATGCTCAAGGCCCTGGGCGGCCCCTTTCCCGATGTCGTCTTCTGCCCCACTGGCGGCTTGACGCCGCAGAACGCGCCCGAGTTCCTGGCCCTGCCCAATGTCAAGGTGTGCGGTGGGTCATGGTTGACGCCCCCTCATCTGATGCAGGCGGGCGACTGGGCCGGCATCACGGCGCTGGCGCGTGCTGCCTCGACCCTGTGAGCTGCTTGTCAATCCAGATCGCCAGGCCCTGGGCATTGAGCTCGACATCGAGCGCCAACCAATCGTCGGCGCTGCCGTCTCCAATGAAGGATTCCGCCACGCCATGGCGACGCAGGTCTTGCATGAGGCACTCGCGCAGTGCGCGCTTGTAGGCTTCGTGCCGCTGCGGCGCGGGCAGGGCTGCGTGCGTGTGTCCAATGGCGACCATCTCATCGATCAGGCGCAGCAGGCGACGGGCGTGGATGCGAGGCTCCTCCACCCGGCCGTAATGGGTCAGGTAGACGCACTGCGGGTCGGCCTCGATGAGCCGACCGATCGAATGCTTGAGCGCCTCGGGCTCGAACTGCACAGGGGTGGTCGTGGGCATCACCCAGGCACCGGCGGCCGTGTCGAACACGCGGTAGCTCAAGCCAAAGGTGTCCCCGGTGAACCAACCGCGTGTGGTGCTGTCCCACAGGCAATGGTGGTGGCGCGCGTGGCCGGGCGTGTCGATGAATCGCAGGGTGCGCCCATGCCAGTTCAGGGTCATGCCGTCGTGCGTGGCTTGCACACGCTCGGCCGGTACCGGCAACAGTCGTCCGTACGACCGCTCCATTTCTTCGGCACCGTAGACGGCGGTGGCGCCCGTGTAGAGCGCCGTCGGGTCCACCATGTGGCGCGCCCCGCGCTCATGCACCAGGGCGGTGGCCTGCGGCAACTCGCTCATCAGCAGGCCCACACCACCGGCATGGTCCAGGTGCACGTGGGTGGGAATCACATGGTCGACCGCTGAGCGCTCGAGGCCCAGTGCCGACAAGGCCTGCAGTAGGCGGGGCACGCTGTGGTTCGTGCCTGTGTCCACGAAGGCCGCGCGGCCTGCCTGAACGATCAGGTAGGCCGCATCGAAACGTGGCCGGTGAAACCCCGTGTCGATGGCGTAGACGCCACCACTGAGGGGCTCGACGAAATCGGGCAGCTGCGAAGCCATGTGGGCCCTGCCAAACTCAGCCCACCTGCGCCCACAGGCGGGCAACCTCGGCTGCGCCTTCCTTGCCTCCAACGCCCTTGAGCGTCTGCGCAGCCTTGGCCTTCTGGCCGGCCTTCAACTGGGCCAGGCCCAAGCGCAACTTGGCGTCGTCCGGGCGCTTGAGGCCACCCA
>JBEAWD010000241.1:0-3315 GCA_041160585.1 Pseudomonadota bacterium
CAATGAACAGTCTGATGCCGTGCGCACTCGTGACGATCGACAGGCCAAACACGATCAGGCAACGCGCGTGCAGGCCCTTGTCCAGCAGATGAAACGATTCTTCGGTCTGGGTGCGCACTGAACCGCCGCCAGCCCATGAAAGCCCCTACACTGCCCTTGAGGAGCTCATGTTGAGCTTGGGGATGACGAAGACCCTTAGAGAATTGCCATCGGCGCCCACACGTGCCTGCGCCCTTGGCGCCCGGTGGTTGAGTGGCGCCGCTTTGGCTTTGGCCGGGTCGTCAGCCTTCGCGTCTTCGGGCGCCGAGCCCGCTTCGGTCAGCGAGCCGTCCAGGCGGGTGATCGTGCCACTCGGAACAGCCGAAGATCTCCCGGTTTCGGTCACCAGCATCCAGTTGATGGGCGAGATTCCGCCCGAAATTCCACTGTCCGAGGTCAGTGCCATCCTGACCGAGCCGAGATCCTTGGCCCGGCTCAGTGACCTGAAGGCGCTGGCGCAGCGTATTGAGCGGCTGATTCAGGGCAGGGGTTACCCCTTCGTTTATGTGCTGCTGCCCGACCAGGAGATCTTCAACGGCCGCGTCCGGATGCTGGTCGTCAACGGAAAGATCGACCGTTTCGTTGGTCTGAAGGGTGACCCGATCAGGTTCAGCGATGAACGTGTCCAGGAGTATTTTCGCGACCTGATCCAAAGTGGGGGGTTCAAGCGCGCAGACTTCGAGCGCACCATGCTCCTGCTCAACGACCTTCCGGCCATGAGTGCCCGCCTCGTTCTCAGCCCCGGCGGTGCGCCCGGACTGATCGACGCCAATCTCCATGTGGACCAGGGGCCGTTCGTCAGGTGGTCGGTGAACGTCAACAACCATGGGGCGGAGTCGACTGGAAGCGAGCGCACGACGGTCAACCTCAAGCTCAATGACATCAGTGGTCGCGGTGACCGCTTGTCCGTGACGCTGAGCCGGACCAGTCGCAACCTCAGTGCGGGCGTCTTGGAGTACCGAACGCCCATTGGCGTGAAAGGGTTGATGGCGCAGTTCACTGCCCTCTACTCGGCATTTGGTGTGGACGCTGGACTCAATACCCTGGGTATCAAGGGGAGCACGCAGAGCGCAGAAGCAGCGCTGACCTATCCGCTTGCCATGCGGTTCAGCGGGCGGTTGTACGCAGAGGCCAGCGCCACCCGACGTCGAACCGGCAACGACATCGAGATGCTTGACTCGATGCGAAAGTCGATGCAATTGCAACGCGTGGGTCTCAGAGGCAGCGTGAGCGATGGCTTGCTGGGCGGTGCGACGTCTTCGCTGCGTCTGGGCCTGATCTCTGCATCCGTATCCCCCGAGTCGGGCTACAGCGATACCGCGCGCCGAAGCTTTCATGAGCAGACCTTTGAGCTTTCGCGTAGCCAGACACTGGACCAGAACACCACCCTGCTCATGAGCATGTCAGGGCAGCGTACACGAGACGTGCTGGATGGATCGGAGCAGATGTCGCTGGGGGGCGTTGGAGGTGTCAGGGCCTACGGTGCGGCCACCCTTTTTGCTGACCAGGGCAATCTCTATCGGCTGGAACTGACGCGGGTGTTGGCGCCAGACGTGGCCGGATTGGGTCGCCTGCGAGGCTTCACGTTCTACGACCGTGGCGTGGCCTTCATCGATCCAGTTGCAGGAGGCCGGAACACCATCGCCGGCGCAGGCGTTGGGCTGTCACTCATGCGTTGGGGGCACTACGAGGTGCGCGGCACATATGCCAGGCGAATCGGCATGTCCACCTACGGCAACTTGCCGGATGACCAGAGCCGATCTGGTCGCTTCTGGCTAAACCTTCTGGCATTCTTTTGATCAGGGGACGACGCATGCCGCTGATCCGATTTGCACGCCGCCTGATGCTGGTGGTCGCAGCCGATGCACTCGTGCTGGAGACCATGGCCAACCCCGTAGGCAACACAACGTTGCCGGTCTACTCCGGGGCTGTGTTGCCGGCGTCCGTGTCGAGCATCACCAGCAGCAACAACGTGATGAACGTGGTGCAAGCGGGGAACCGCGCCGTCATCAACTGGGAGTCCTTCTCGATCGGTGCCGCGGCTCGACTGGTCATCAATCAGCCCAAGGGCTCGGTGTTGATCAACGTTGCCGGAGGTGGTGCAAGCCAGATCAATGGGGCAATCTCCGGAGGCTTGGTCGGGAGCACCTATGGCGCCACGAACGGTGCTGTCTGGATCATCAACCCCAGCGGCTTGATCTTCGGCACCGGCTCCACCGTCAACGTCAACTCTTTGCTCGTTTCAACTCTCACGCCGGACCTCAGTGATCCGAGCACGACGCGTTTTCGTGCAGATCCGGGCAGCGGCTCCAGCTCAATTGCGCTGAATGGCCAGGTGACGGCCGGCAGCATCATCGCGGCAAGCCCGAACATCACGCAGGGCTTGATCAGCGTACTCAATGCCAAGACAGATGTCCGGCTGATCGCCTCTGACAATTTGCAGTTGAGCCTTGACTCGGGCGGCTTGATCGCAACCAAGTTGCAACCCTCCACTGCCGCGACCTTGTTGAACACGCAGGGCACCATCCGGGTTGGGGAGGGCGCCATTGAGCTCACAGCGTCGGGGCAACGGATCGCGGGAATGGCCCTTGTCAACATCGGTGGAGATGTCCAGGCCACTGGCGCGAACAGCAACATCTACCTGAACGCGCCGTATGGGAACTATTCCATCAGCGGTAGCGTGATTCCGGGCTTCGCAGGCAGGCTGCTCATTACCTACCTGCCAGAAGCCGAAGGGGCCGTGGCTCAGCATTTGGTGGAGGTGAAGGTCGACGGGGCGATGCCCCAACCGGTGGCCCAAGAAGCCTTGATCGTGGATACCTTGCCGGCAGATATGAGCGAAGTTCCGGTGAGACAGAACCCGCGCCGGTCCCCGCTTCCTGCTCCGCCGCCCGCT
The DNA here is from genome assembly GCA_041160585.1 of Pseudomonadota bacterium. Classification (GTDB taxonomy): domain Bacteria; phylum Pseudomonadota; class Gammaproteobacteria; order Burkholderiales; family Burkholderiaceae_C; genus RFTU01. The sequence continues at coordinate 2,936 of JBEAWD010000241.1, forward strand.
CCCGTATCAGGCTCGCCCGCCCCAACTGGCCCCGCGCGCTTGCCAGCGGCCAGTGGCGCGCCGGTGGTTGATGGGGCGGCTGCATCTAGCCCGACGCCTGCACCGGCACCAGCACCAGCACCAGCGCCGAGTCCTGCACCTGCACCGAGTCCTGCACCTGCGCCGAGTCCGGCACCTGCGCCGAGTCCGGCACCTGCACCAGCGCCTGCGCCTGCGCCTGCACCAGCGCCTAGTCCTGCACCAGCGCAAGTTCAAAAGGAGAAGGACGACAAGGACAAGAAGGAGAAGGACGACAAGGACAAGAAGGATAAGGACGACAAGGACAAGAAGGACAAGGACGACAAGGAAAGAGAAGACAAGGAGAAGGAAAAGAAGAAGGA
>JBEAWD010000251.1:0-4003 GCA_041160585.1 Pseudomonadota bacterium
ACCATCGGCTGTGCAGCCGATGGGCCGGTATCGCGGATGGCCAGGCGTCGATGGGCCAGTGCCAGGCCTTGTTCCGGTGCACACCACACGCCGTCACCATGCGGGCCGCGGTGCACCATGGCATCGGTCATGGCCCGTGCCCATGCCGCCAGTGCGCCGGCCTCGGTTGGCTCCGTCATCCACAGACCCGCGATGGCGCACATGGTCAGTCCCTGCTGATACGGTGATCACCGAGCGCGGCGGTGGTGGGGCGCAGTCCAAGTTCCCGGTACAGGGCGTCGGTCTGGGCGGCCACCGCATCCACGCCGTGCCGCTGCTCGACGTAGCGGCGCCCCATCAGCCCCATGGCGCGGGCGGTTGGCCGATCCAACAGGATCTCGTGCAGCGCCTGGGCCAAGGCCTGCGCGTCGCCCACCGGCACCACACGCCCGGCCCCGCAGGCCAGCAGTTCGGGGATGTCGCCCACGTCGGTGGCCACCACCGGCCGTGCGCAGGCCATGGCCTCCAAAACGGCCAGCGGCTGCCCTTCCGCATGTGAGGGGAGCACCAGCACGTCAGCCCGCCGCAGCGCGCCTTGCTTGGCCCGCTCGTCCAACCATCCCGGCAGATTGATGACCTGTGCCAACCCCAGGGCCTTGATGCGTTCGTGCACCGTCGGCAAATCGCCATCGCCGGCCAGCGTCCAGTGCCACGACGGGTGCAGGGGTTGCAGCAGGGCGGCAGCGGCCAGCAGTTCATCAAGCCCTTTGTCGAGCCACAGGCGGCCGAGGAAGAGCAGGTGCCGGGTGTCTTCGGGCGAGCCGTCTAGGGCGTTGGACGACGGGGCGCCCACCCCATGTGTGCTCGGTGATGGCCAGTCCGTGGGCCAAGCGCTTGCACAAGGCAATTCCTCCAGCGCGACCGGGTTGCGAACCACATGCCAGGCGGCCAGAGGGGCGAGCGCGCGAAGCTTGTCTTGCCAGGTCGGGCTCAGTGCGATGGTGGCATCTGCCTGCTCCAGAAATCGGCGGAACAGGCCCTGAACCCATGCCGGGCTCTGGGCATGCCATTGCGGCAAGGTACCGTCGTGGAGGTGGACCAGCACGACCACGCCCGAACCCCGCGCCACCAGGCCGATGAGCCACTTGCGCCAGAAGCTGCCGCGGGCGGCCATGTGCAGATGCAGCGCCTGTACCGGATGCCGTTGCAGCCGCAGACGAAGCCACAGTCGCCCGACGGCCTTCAGGTAGGCCGCTGCCTGTTGCGCGCGTGAACCGCTGACCCAGGTGGGCATCACCTCCAAGGCCCAAGTTTGGGACAAGGGGCTGCTCAGCAACAGGCGGATCACCGTGCTGATGCCGCCGGGCGCCCCAGGGTCGCAGCCCATCATCACGATGGATGGCCTGGTGGCGTGGTCTTTGGGCTCAATCGCTGACATGCAGAGCGTCAGGCAGCACCTGCAGTGCCTGCCGAGCACGTGCCTGCCATTGGGGGATCATCCGCTGCAGGTGCGCACGCTCAGCAGGCGCGCGTTGCTGCAGGTCCGCCAGGGCCTGGTCCAGGGTCGATGCGTTCAAGCGCTGTGCGGGGATGACACCGTACTCGTGTCCGAAGAGGTCACGGTGGATACCCCGGGCTTTGTGGCTGTACGCCAGTGCCATTGCGGGCACGCCGCTGGACAGCGCGGCGATCACGGCGTGCGTGCGCGCCCCGATGAACAGATCGCATTGGGCGATCGCGTGCTTGAGTTGGGCCGCATTCCAGGCCGGCAGTCGCGTCACGCCGTCGACCCCAGACAGGCGCGCCATCAAGCCGTCCAGGATCTCGGCGTCGTCTGCCCCGGAAGGCAGGGGATGCACGCGGCGGCCCTGGGCATCCCGTGCGGTCACATGGGCCACCAGCACCACGCGGTAGCGGTTCTCCGTTCGCCACCGGCGTATCAGCCCTGCCCATTCATCGAGCTTCCGGTCGGACCGTGAATCCACCACAAGGGGGCTGATGTTCAAGCCGAGAACGGGCGCTGACCCTTTGGGCCAATGCGCTGCCCAATCGACGCCCTCGGGTTCGAGCGTGAAGGCGGGATCGGCCACCACGCGCAGCAGGGGTTGTGTCACCCGATCGGCTCCCCATCGGGTGCCGCGCCCCAGCAGTCTGGCAAGGCCCTTGGCGGTGATCGACTCGCGAACGGTGATGGCCTGCAGGCGATGCAGGTGCTGGGTCATGGCTTGCCCCAGGGTCGTGTTCTTGTTGAACGGCCCCACTGAGGCTCCCCACAGAATGGAAGGGCACCCGTGCCGCAGGGCCCATTCGGTCAACCCCACATGCACGGCCAATGACTCCAGGCCGTAGTCCATGGTGTAGTTGTCGCCCCCAATGGCCAACATGGCGTCGCATTGCCGCATGAACGACCGCCACTCCTCAGGGGCTTGCACCTTCGGCCAGGGGGCGGCGGTCAATCCGGGTGCGAGCCGGCAGGCCCGGGCCCAGATGCGCAGCCAGGCGCCACTTTGGGGCACGGGGACGAAGGCCACGCCCTGATCGCGCGCCTGCGGCCACTGTGCGGCATCGGCACGTTCATGGAGGGAAGGAACATAAAAGCGCGCGTCGGGGCAGCGTGTTCTCACCATCGCCACCGTCGAGCGGAGCAGGGCTTCACAGCCCCGATTGGCCAAGCCTTGATGCCCGGTGATCAGGATCCTCATGGGTAACACTCCAGTGTGCGCAGCACCTCGGAAATCGGACGGCGCGGGCTGTGCGCCACGGTGTAGTGCGCGGGCAGAACGCCGATGGCCAGCAGCATCACCACCGACTCGAAGGGCGGAAGTCCGATCGATCGCTTGAACGCGCGGTCCACCTGCGGTGTGACCGACCAGTTCAGGCAGCAGCAGCCCAGCCCTTCGTGATGCAGGGCATGAACAAGGGTCATGGCGAACAGCCCACCGTCGATCCACGCCTGGTGGCGCTCACCCACGGCATGGAAGACAGACGGATCCACCGTGATGACGGCGATGGCGCCGGCCCGGTCTGCGAAGCCTTGATGACCGTCCTGCCATTGAAGCGCCCGAGCCCGCATGTCGGGCGTGGTGGCCACCCATAGGCGAGCGCCAGATCGGTTGCACACCGACGGGGATTGCGCCGCGAGTTCTGCCGCACGCTCCAGGCATCCAGCGGGCAGCGGATCACCCGTGAACTGTCGGACGCTGCGGCGCGACCTCACCAGAGAGGCAAAGTCCTGCCGCGCGTCGTGCTGCACCCTTCGTGCCTGCATGGGTTCGCCCAATTGCACAGGTGACGCACCCTTGGTGTACGCGCGATACCGCTGCAGCGTGGCTTGCCCTTGCAGCCAGACCCAATCGGCACCGCTGCTCTGCTCATGCTCGCTCAGCTGTCGGCTCAGCAATTGCGCCGTGGCTTGCCCAAAGCCTGCGCGGGGATCGGGCAGTGCCCAACCTTTTTCCAAGCGGTGCATGGACTTGAGTGCGTGTGCCGCGCGCACGGCCGGCGGCGCGTCGTTCAAAAGCCCACTGCCCCGGGCAAAGCTCCATGCGTCTTGCAGGGTTGCCCAGAGCAGTTGCAGGCTGCGCCGCAGCCGACGCGCCTGTTGATGCAGGCCATTGACTGGCGTCACGCGGAAGTCCCCCTGCTGCTCCGCAGCCACCGATGTCCCCACCAGGGCGGCAGGCATCTTGAAAGCACGGACTGCTCGCCCGAGGACCAGGCGGGCCAGGTCCAAGCCACGGCGCCAACGGTAACCGCTGCGGCCAACAGGGGGCACAGCAGGCGCAGCCAAGGGCTCAGCGGTTCAAAGAGGTCCAGCATCAGGCTGGCAAGGAACGCCGCACCGAGGGCAGCAACGGGCCACAGCGTGCTCTTGCCCACGCGCTGCAGTGGTTCAGAGCTCTCACGGTCATGCCGACGAAGACCGACCGTCGTCACCCACAGCGCCTCAGCGCCGATCATCACCAGGGGAACGCTCCACAGCCCCCACACCGGGAGCAGCCAGGGCAATGAAGCTGCACATGCC
>JBEAWD010000040.1:0-8497 GCA_041160585.1 Pseudomonadota bacterium
CGACCGGGGTGGACGCCTTCAAGTGGTGCCCTGACGCCAAGCGCCTGGCCTTCGTGTCCTGGGTGTGGCCCGACGCGAAGGGCGGCAAGGCACAAGCCGCGCGGCTCAAGGACTGGAAAGACCGCAAGGAATCGGCCTATGTGACCGAGGAAGCCCAGTACCGCTACTGGGATCACCACATCCCACAGGACCGAGTGGCCCATCTGCACCTGCTGACGCTGGGCGCTGATGAGGCTTCGGCCAAGGTGGTCGATCTCTTCGAGGGCACGCCCTACGAGCTCTCGCGGGCCGAGCCCGATGCGAATGCCTTCGATATTTCGCCCGACGGTCAGCGCATCGTCTTTGCCTTCGACCCGGCGCCACAGAAGCGCATGGATGGTCGCTATGCCCTGGCTGAAATCGAGATCAAGACGCGCCGCATCACCGTGATTGCGCGTGACGCCGAGTGGGACTTCAGCTCACCGCGCTACAGCCCGGATGGCCAGCGCATCGCCTTCCTGGCCAGCCACCAGGCCAAGAAGCACACCATGCCCTCGCAGTTGGCGCTCTGGTCCTGCACAGGCAAGTCGCGCCAGGGCCCGTGGCGCGTGCTCAGCGCCCAATGGGACCACGAAGTGAACGCGCCGCTGCGCTGGGCCGACGATGGGGCCAGCCTGCTCTTCACTGCCGAGGAAAAGGGCCGACAGCACCTGTGGCGATGGACGCTGGACAGCGCATGCGCCGAGGTGGTGGCCGATGGTGGGTGGGTGCAGGCCTTCGATGCCTGCGGCGATGTGTTGGTCACGGTGACCGATGGGGTGGATCACCCCGCGCAGGTGCATGCCAGCGTGGGCGAGCAGGCCCCGCGCCGCATCGAATCATTCAACGACGATGTGCTCAAGCCCATCACCATGGGCCACACCGAGGAGATGTGGATCCAGGGCGCCCAAAACGACCGCATCCAGGTATGGATCACCTACCCACCGGGCTTCAACCCCAAGAAGAAGTACCCGCTGCTGCAGGTCATCCACGGAGGCCCCCACACGGCCTTCGGCGACGCCTTCCATTACCGCTGGAACGTGCAGACCTTCGCAGCACAGGGTTACGTGGTGGCCGCTGTCAACTATCACGGCTCCAGCAGCTTTGGCTACGCCTTCAAGGACAGCATCAGCGGCCGCTGGGGCGAGCTGGAACTGCAGGACGTGGAGGCCGCCACCGATGCGCTGCTGAAGAAGCCCTGGGCTGACCGCAAGCGCGTGTTCGCCACCGGCGGCAGCTATGGCGGGTACATGGTGGCCTGGATGAACGGGCATGTGAAGCCCGGCCGCTATGCCGCCTACATCTGCCACGCCGGCTGCTACGACTGGACGGCCATGTTCGCCGACGATGCCTACACCTGGCACGCCAAGGAGCTCGGTGCCTGGTACTGGGACGACATGGCCCGCGTGCATGCGCAAAGCCCGCATGCCTTCGCCCAGAACATGAAGACGCCCACCCTGGTCATTCACGGGCAACTGGACTACCGGGTGCCCGACGCACAGGGCCTGGCCTACTACAACACGCTCAAGGCGCGTGGCGTAGCGGCTCGCCTGGTGTGGTTCCCCGATGAGAACCACTGGATCCTCAAGCCGCGCAATTCCAAGCTGTGGTACGGCGAGTTCTTCGACTGGCTCAAGCGACATGATGTGGGCCCAGCCAAGCCCAAGCGCTGAAGCCCTCCGGCGCCATGCTCATCAATTTCTTCTACACCCTGCGCGCAGCCAAGCTGCCGGTGAGCATCCGTGAGTACCTCACGCTGATCGAGGCCCTCAAAGCCGGCGTGATCGGGCCCAGCGTGGACGAGTTCTATTTCCTTTCCCGCACCACGCTGGTCAAAGACGAGACGCAATTCGACAAGTTTGACCGCGCCTTCTCGGCCTACTTCAAGGGCGTTGAGCTCGTCACCGATTTCACCAAGGACATCCCGCTGGAGTGGCTTAAGAAGACACTGGAGCGTGAACTCACGCCGGAGCAGAAGGCGGCCATCGAAAAGATGGGCTGGGACGAGTTGATGGAGACGCTCAAGAAGCGCCTCGAAGAGCAGAAGGGTCGCCACGAAGGCGGCAACAAGTGGATCGGCACGGGTGGCACCAGCCCCTATGGGCACGGGGGCTACAACCCTCAGGGTGTGCGCATCGGCGGCAAGGGCGGCAACCGCAGCGCCGTGAAGGTGTGGGAGCAGCGTGCCTATGCCGACTACGACGATTCGCTGGAGCTGGGCACACGCAACATCAAGGTGGCGCTGCGGCGCTTGCGCCGCTTCGCGCGTGAGGGGGCCGAGACCGAGCTTGACCTTGATGGCACCATCCACGGCACCGCCGCCAACGCCGGTCTGCTCGACATCAGGATGATCCCCGAGCGGCACAACAAGGTGAAGGTGCTGCTGCTCATGGATGTGGGTGGCACGATGGACGAACACATCCATCGGGTGGAGGAACTCTTCAGCGCCGCCAAGGCCGAGTTCAAACACCTGGAGTTCTACTACTTCCACAACTGCGTCTATGACTTCGTGTGGAAGAACAACAAGCGGCGCTACGCAGAGAAGTTCCCGACCTGGGACATCATCCGCAAGTACAACAAGGACTACAAGCTCATCTTCGTGGGTGACGCCACGATGAGCCCCTATGAGATCCTGCAGCCTGGGGGCAGCGTGGAGTACAACAATGAGGAAGCCGGGGCCGAGTGGCTGCAGCGCCTCACGCACGCGTTTCCGAAGTACGCCTGGGTCAACCCCGAGCCAGCCGGCGTGTGGCAGTACCGTCAGAGCATCGCCATCATCCAACAGATCATGAACCAGCGCATGTTCCCGCTGTCGCTGCAGGGGTTGGAAGGTGCGATGCGGCTGTTGAGCAAATGAGCTACAGCGTCAAGGAGATCTTCTACACCTTGCAAGGTGAAGGCCTGCGTGCGGGCAGGCCCGCGGTGTTCTGCCGCTTCGCGGGTTGCAACCTGTGGAATGGCCGAGAAGAGGACCGCGTCAGCGCCGTCTGCCAGTTCTGTGACACCGATTTCGTGGGCACGGACGGCACGCTGGGCGGCAAGTACGAGGCCGATGGGTTGGCCAAGCAGATAGCCGGGCTGTGGCCCTCGGGCGCGCATGGCCGCGCGCCGGGTGCGGTGCCCTATGTGGTGCTGACCGGCGGCGAGCCCATGCTGCAGGTGGACCAGGCGCTGATCGACGCGCTGCACGCACAGGGCTTTGAGATTGCCATCGAGACCAACGGCACCCTGCCGGTGCCGATGGGCGAAGGCGGTATCGACTGGGTATGCGTGAGCCCGAAGGCCGGAGCCGACTGGGTACAGCGCCAAGGGCATGAGCTCAAGCTGGTGTATCCGCAGCCCGCCCTCATGCCTTCGGCCGTGGAAGCCACCGCGGCCGCGGACCTGCGCTTTGACCACTGGCTGCTTCAGCCGATGGATGGGCCTTTGCAGGCGCAGCACACCCGCCAGGCCATCGCCTGGTGCCAGGCCCACCCAGTGTGGCGCCTGAGCGTGCAGACGCACAAGGTGTTGGAGATCCGCTGAAGCCATGCGCCGGCCCCAGGCAAGGCACAATCGTCGCCTGTGACCACGGCCCATTTCGAACTCTCCCAACGCTTCTTCTTCGAGGCAGCCCATACCCTGCGCCGCGCCGAGGCCACGGGTGAGGTGGAAAGCAGCCGCCGCGTTCACGGCCACAGCTACAGCGCAGAAATCACACTGCGCGGGCAACCCGACGAACGCGGCATGGTGATGGACCTGGGACTGGTGCGCGCGGAAATCGCCCTGTTGCGGGATCGACTGGACCACCGGTTCCTCGACGAAGTTTCGGGATTGGGCCCAGCCACGCTGGAAAACCTGTGCCGCTATATCGCGGCGCAGCTTCAGCCCCGCCTACCGGCCCTGTGCCAGGTCGCGGTGTGGCGTGAGTCCACGGGCGACCGGTGCGTGATGTCGCTGTCGTCGCCCTAGAATCAAGGCCCCGCCGCCATAGTTCAATGGATAGAACGAGCGCCTCCTAAGCGCTAGATGCAGGTTCGATTCCTGCTGGGGGCGCCAACCCCGCGAGCCACCCCAGGCTCATCGCGTGAGCCAGCGCCGCAGCACGTTGCTCAGCACGTCCACCAGCGCCACCATCAGCAGCATCGCCGCCAGGATGCTGGCCGTCTTGTTCATCTGGAACAAGCCCATGTGAAAGGCCAACAACTGTCCCAGCCCACCGGCACCCACCACGCCCAAGACGGCTGCGGCGCGGATGTTGTTCTCCCAGCGGTACAGCGTGTAGCTCATCAACTGAGGCAACACCTGCGGCAGCGTCGCGTAGGCCACCACTTTCAGTCGTCCTGCACCATGTTGCCGCAAGGCGTCACCCGGGCCGGGCGGCGCGTTCTCGATGGCCTCGGCAAACAGGCGGCCCAATACCCCGGTGGTGTGAAATGCCAGGGCCAAGGTACCGGCAAACGGGCCCAGCCCGGCGGAAATCAGAAGCAGTGAGGCCCACACCAGTTCGGGAATCGAGCGCAAGGCGTTCAACATCCATCGGGTGAGCCCCCGCAGCGGGGCGGCATCCTGCGCATGCAGCCGACTGGCGGGGATGGCCAGGGCCAGTCCACCCACGGCCGCCAAGCCGGTACCCAGCACCGACATGGCCAGGGTTTCCCATGCGCCCACCATCAGCTTGTGCACAAAGGCTGGTGAGGTATCCGGGGGGAAGAATTCCGCGACGAAGCGGCCCATACTGCGCAGGGCCTCCATCGACAGGAACTGCCTCCATTGCAGGTCCAAGGACCAGAAACTGGCCACCACCAGCGCCAACAGGCCCAGCGTGAACCAGCAGGCCGTGCAGCGCGCACTGAACAGTGGCGGCGGCAACTTGTAGGGCAGGTTGGCGGCCGGCCGTGGGCTCATGCTCATGGCGCAACCCTCATGCCAACACCCTGCGCAACCAGGCACTGATGCGGTCGGCCAGCGCCACCAGTACCACGAACACCAACAGCATCGTGGCCACCTCGCCGCCGTTGAACATCTTCATCGAGTTGTCCAACTGTTGGCCGAGGCCTCCGGCGCCCACGAAGCCCAGCACCACCGATGATCGGATCGCGCATTCCCACCGGTACACGGTGTAGGAAGTGAGTTCACCGGCATTGGTGGGCAAGAGACCCCAAAGAAAAGCCTGCAGGCGACCGCTGCCGTTGCGAAGCAAGGTCTGGGTGGCATGCGCTTCACCGCTTTCCAGGATTTCCCCATACACCTTGCCCAGCATGCCGCCATAGGTCAGGGCAATGGCCAACACGCCAGCCGTGGGCCCCAGGCCCACGACCCGCACAAACACAAGGGCCCACACCAGTTCGGGAATCGACCGCAACACAATCAGCACCCAGCGTGCGGCGGTGCGCACCACGGCCGGCCACGCCGCCATGCGCCCGCTGAGCGCAGACACACTCAGCACCCGCGTGCTGATCAGGCTCAAGGGCACCGCCAACACCAAGGCCAGGGTGACCCCGGCGGTGGCCATGGCCACGGTGCGCCAGGTTTCACGTGCCACCATCTCCAGGAACTCGGCCGAGTGCACCAGGGGCCAGAAACTGGCGAGAAACTGCCCAGTGATCTTCAGGTTGTCGCGCTCGAAGAACACCCAGGGCCGGAACTCGGTGGCCACCCCCAGGGGCCACAGCAGGACCAGCACGGCCAAGGCCCACCAAAGGCGGCCGATCCAGGCCGGGTCGCGTTCAGGGGGCCGACGAACGGCCGAACCCGATCCAGCGCCGACGCGGGCCGTCGAAGTCGGGCTCATCGGCAGTGCATCACCACCGGTGCCACTGGCGCCGCAGCCAGATCGTTCAGCGGAACCGCCGCCTCGCCGCGCAGTTCGTGCTCGAACTGGCTGTACAGGTGCTGCAATCGATCGCGGGTGACCTGTTCGCGGGGCAGGTCGAACATGATTCGTCCTTCCCGCATGCCGATCACCCTCGGAAAGTGCGCCAAGGCCACGTCCACTTGGTGCAGGGTGGCCACCAGGGTGATCCCCGCCATTCGCGTGCGGTCCACCAAGGCACGAACGGCCTGCTGCGCACGTGCAGGATCCAGCGCCGACAGTGGTTCATCGATCAGCCACAAGGCCGCCGGCGACACCAGGGCACGTGCCAGACCCACACGCTGGCGTTCGCCACCGGAGAGACGGTCCACCCGGTCAAAGAGCTTGTCACCCAGGTCGAAGGCTTCCAGTGCCTCGAAGGCGGCCGCAATGTCGCGAGGATAAAAAAGCGAGCGCACGCTGGCCCACAGGGACAGCGCGGGCAACTGGCCAGCCAGCACCGAGGTCACCACCCGCTGGCGCGGCGGCAAGGGCGGCACCTGCGGGGCCACGAACAAGCGCCCGCGCAGGCGTTGGCGCTGGCGATGGCTCAGCGCCCAAGGCGGGGTCTCGTCCAAGCGCAGCTGCCCCGCCGAGGGCTGCAGGGCCACCGACATGACCTGCAGCAGCGTGGTCTTGCCCGCACCGGAGGGCCCAATGACCGCCACCTGTTCGCCAGCGCCGATGCGCAGGTCGACATCCAGCAAGGCCGGCAACGCACCGGGCTTGGCGGCGGGGTGCCGAGCGGCCAATCCGTCCAGCCTGAGCTCCATGCCCGGTCCTCTGCATTGGGCCAAGGCGATTGTGGCGGCGGGCCCGCCCATCTCGTCGCTCACCTCGAGGCCTCAGAGCAGGCCAGCACTGCGTGCGGCGGCCTCCAGGCCCTTGTAGTTTGCAGGCGAGGTGGGCACATAGCGCGTGGCGCGGTTGAGCCTCAAGATTTCAGCCTGCGCGGCATCGGCCGGGTTCAGGTCCAGGAGGGCCTTCTTCACACGCTCCTGCATGGCCACCGGCATATCCGCATGCACCGACCAGTTGTAGTTGAAGTACGGTGGTGTGGTGTAGAACACATCCACATCCTTGGTGTCCACCTTGTTCTCACTCACGAATTTCCGCCACACGGTGATGTCCAGTGCTGCGGCGTCGACCTTGCCACTGACGACCGAGGCGATGGTGGCATCGTGCGCGCCGCTGTAGGCCACACGACGGAAGTCCTTCTCGGGGTTCAGCCCGGCCTGCAGCAGGAAACTGCGCGGCATCAGGTGCCCGGAGGTGCTGCTTTGCGAACCGAAGGAAATCTGCTTGCCCTTCATGTCCGCCAATGTCTTGATTCCGGAGTTCGTCTTGGCGATGAACACCGACTGGAACTTCGTGTCTTCTTCGCGCTGCGCCAGAGGGACGATCTTGCCGCCGCTGCGCAGATTGGCCTGCACGTGGGTGAACCCACCGAACCACACCAGGTCCACCTTCTTGTTCACCAGCGCCTCCACGGCCGCCGGGTAGTCATTGACCGGTGTGAACTCAACCTTCATGCCCAGCTTCTGCTCCAGGTACTGGGCAATGGGCGTGAATTTGCGCACCTGCTCGGTGGCTGCCTCTTCCGGGATGGTGGTCACGCGGAACACGGTTTGGGCATGACTGACAATGCCCCACAGCAGGACGGCGCCGGCCATCAGGGCGCGCAGGGTGCGCGAAGGCGACAAGCTGATCATCAAGGCTCCTGTAGACACGAAGTGGACATGCCCCGTATTTGAGTCGAAATCCCAAGCCCATGCCGACAGCGCCCTCACAAGCCCGACCGCCCTTCCCCACGCCCGATCAGGAATCGGCCCTGGCGTGGCCGAGATTCGTCCAGGTGCACCAGGATGACCAGGCCGCGCTGGTGCGCGAACTGACCGATGGCCTGCTGCAACCACAGGCCCGGGTTTCACCCAAGTTCCTTTATGACGCCCTGGGTTCGCGCCTGTTCGAGGCCATCACCGAACTGCCCGAGTACTACCCCACCCGCACCGAGGCTGAAATCTTCGCCCTGCACGGTCAAGACATGGCCCGCGTGATGCCAGAGCGCGCCACCCTGATCGATCTGGGCGCGGGGAACTGCCAGAAAGCGGCATCACTCTTCGGTCGGTTTGCGCCGCAGCGCTATGTCGCGGTGGACATCTCGGTGGACTTCCTGCGCAACGCCTTGGAGTGCCTGCACCGCCAACACCCCGCGCTCGAGATGTGGGGCCTGGGGGCCGATTTCTCGTCGGGCCTGGCGTTGCCGACTGAAATCGAGGCGGCCGCCAGCGGGCCCCGAATGCTGTTCTACCCGGGTTCGAGCATCGGTAACTTCACACCCGAAGCGGCCCAGCTCTTCCTTCGCAGCGTGCATGCCAGCTGTGGCACCGTGCCCGGCAGCGGTCTGCTCATCGGCGTGGACCTCGTCAAGGATGCCGCCACATTGGAAGCGGCCTACGACGACGCGTTGGGCGTCACCGCCGCCTTCAACCTCAACCTGCTGCTGCACCTCAACGGCGTGCTGAAGGCAGACTTTGACTTGCAGGACTGGCGCCACCTGGCGCGCTACGACCCCTCGCTGCAGCGAATCGAAATGCACCTGCAGGCGCGTCGCTCGCTCACGGTGAACTGGCAAGACGAATCCGG
>JBEAWD010000042.1:0-5355 GCA_041160585.1 Pseudomonadota bacterium
CGTTGATGCAGACGTGGTTCTCTGGGTCAACGGCCTCGCCCCTTCGCTCGAAGGCACGGGCGTAATAGGGCGAAAAGACGCTGCCGACGACGGCGATGACGGTCAGGGCGTGACGGCCGTCATCGCTAACCGCGTCGAGATACCACCAGAGATAACCACCCGGCCGGACCGGCTGGTCGAATCGAGGTGCGCCATCACGGTGGCGGCGGCCAGCCGGCCCGACATCGTGGCCATCGGCACCCCCGGCCCCGGGTGCACACTCCCGCCCGCCAGGAACAGGCCCGGGATGGCCGTCTGCGACGAGCCCCTGCGAAACGACGACAGCCATCCGTGCGTCGCCGAGCCATAGAGGCTGCCCCCCGTGGCCGGGTAGCGGGCCTCGAATGCCCATGGTGTGGTCCTGCGCTCCAAGCCCTCCTGCCGGTGCACCTCCAGCCCACAGGACTGAAGCAATTCGAAGGTCTTGGCCTGGCATGACTGCATCTCCTGCTCGCGCGTGGGTGAGGGTGTGGTGGATTCATCGCCGCAGGCCGGCGCGTTGACGAGAACCAATAGCCGTTCGGCGGGGTGATCCCGGCCCGAGCGCTCAGGCGTCTGCCGCTGCGTGTGCAGGCCGTCATCGCCGCGATCCTGCGCGCACACGTACACCGTGGGTTGCCGCGGAAATTGGTCGCGGCCAAAGATGTCGTCGAACTCGCTGCGGTAGTGGCGGTCGAAGAAGACGTTGTGGCGGGTCAGTGGCCAGCCCGAGGTCGGCGCCAGAACGCTCCAGGTCATGGCCGACAGCGAACGCGCCGCGCGCCGTCTTGGGGGAACGCTGGCCTTTACCTGTGGCCCCAACAGGCCAGTGGCCAAGGCATTCGCGTCACCATTGAAGACGACGGTATCGGCGCGAAGCGTCTGGCCGTCCTCAAGGCGCACACCTCGTGCCCTGCCCCCCTCGACCAGGATTTTCGACACCGGTGCGCCGTATCGCAGCGCCACCCCGCGCTCACTGGCCAGGTCGGCCACGGCCTGCGCGAGCCGGGCCATGCCGCCACGAACCGACCACACGCCGTCCATCTCCACCTGGGCGATGAGCATCAAGGTGGCCGGTGCCTGCCAGGGTGAGGCCCCGCAGTAGGTCGCGTAGCGCGCGAACAATTGCTGCAGCCTTGGATCGTCAAAGCGGCGCGACAGACAGTGCCACAGGGAACGAAACGGACCCAAGCCGGTCAGGGCCAACAGCCCCCCAGGACCCAGGTCCCTCATCAAGCTCATGGCCTGTGGCCGCTCGGAACGGATGTAGGGGCCCTCCAGGTGACGGTACAGGCGTTTTGCCTCGGCACAGAAGGCTCCGAACCGTCGAGCCTCCGCGGCCGAGCTGAAGGCGGCGATGGCCGACTGCGAGTCCTGCGGACTCGCATGCAGATCCAGCCGCGAGGCCTGATCGCGCCACCCGTGGCGGGCCAGGATGCCCAAGGGGTCGCAGGCCACGCGTTCGCTGAAGCTCGCTCCGCACCCGGCAAACAGCTGTTCGAAGACCCAGCGCATGGTGAACACCGTGGGGCCCGAATCGATCATTGCACTGCCCACAGCCAAGGGGCGCATCTTGCCGCCAGGCTGATCGGCGGCGTCGACGACCGTGACCTGCAAACCCCGCTGCGCCAGGCTCAGCGCACAGGCCAAGCCTCCCATGCCAGCCCCCACCACGACTGCATGGTGTCTGCCCGAAGCGCTTGCCACGGCCGAGCCGCGCTCAGGCTGCGTGCCCATCGCCCTGCTCCAAGAGCCGCCACCGAACGAACATGGACTCGCTGAAGTGGCCGCCATCGTAGGCACTGCGGATGGCCTCCTGGTGCGCACCACTGCGGGCATAGGCATTCATCGAACACACCGAATCCCACACGCTGATCGTGGCCTGCCGAAACACCGGGGCTTCACCCAATCCCACCGACAGGCGGCAACCCGAGGAATGCGCCAGGGCTGCTTCGGCCGGCGGCGCCATGCGCCAAAAACGCAGCACGCGGGCCGCGCGGATCGATGCGCGGGTCAGGGACACCACCGGTCCATTGTCGGGCGCCGAGGCGCTCGCCCTGACGGCGTGGCCGGACCATGTACCTCGGCTGGAAAAGGCTTCCAGCTTGAGCCAGCGCCACGACTGCACATGGGGCAAGGCCTGGCGCAGCCACACCGACCGAACAAAGGCATCGGCGGCTTCATGTCCGGCAAACACACAAAAGATACCGTGCCGCGTGAAGCTCGGCCGCAAGCCGAAGCCCCCTTCGTGACCGCTGCCCAGCATCTTGGCGAACCGCAGCCCGGGAACGCGTGCCAGAGCGAAACGCCCAAAGAGAAACCGGCCCCACCCCCAGAGGAGATGCAGACCGGATCGGTACTCCATCAACACCACCACGGCGATATCGGGTTGGGACGCCGGTTTCATCGTGGGGTGCTGCGAGCGGTTGTACTGCGCGGTGGAAATTAGTGTGTGAACCCCTTGAACTTCAGGTTCGGGCCCAGTCTCCCACGCGCATAAACATCGTCAGAACCTGGCCAAGGCACACGGCATCAGCGCGCCGCCGGCTTCGCACCCGCCACGGCATCGGCGGTCGCCTTCACAGCCTTGGCGTCACCGGCTCCACCACCGGCACCTGCACCGGCCACTACCTGTACCAGGGTGGTCAGTTCAGGATGGTCCTTGGCCATCTTGGCGCCGTACAGCGGCTTGTAGGCCCCCTGGTGGCAGGTGGCGCAATTGACCTTGGCCACATCGCCGAGAACACCCTTGCGCTCGGCTGGGAAGACGCTGGTGAGGTCCTCCATGTACTCGAGGTTGAGGTCTCGAACCATGCGGATGCCGTACCAAGCGGTGGTGCGCTGCGGTGGGCTCTGCGTCCAGTCGCCGAACGAGCGGGTGTTGTGGCAATAGGTGCAGTTCACGCCCAAGGAATCGGACATGTGCATCATCAGGCCGTAGGTGAACTCTCCCTGCTGGATGCTGGCGCGGTTGCCGGTGGGCAAGGCGGTGTCGCCGGCCACGCGGATGGGCTTGGCTTCCTTGAAATACTCGGTGTAGTGGTCATAGGGCAGCGAAGCGCCCTTCACCGATTCCTGGTCGGCCGTGTTCTGCGCGTTCTTGTTGCCGATGAAATCGGCTCCCTTCTTCTGCGCTGGCGCGGTGAACCAGACCTTGGAGGGAACGGGCTGCCCGCGGTGGCAGGTGAAGCAGGTGACGCCGGTGTTGGAGACGTGCTGCTGCCAGTCGACGTTGATGTGCTGCGTCATCTGGATCATCCGACGCGCCACCACCTTGGTGTACTTGGAGTCTTCAGCGAAGTTGGCCGGGTTGTGGCAGTACACGCAGCCCTCATTGGGCGCGACCCATGAGGTGATGGCCGTCATGTGGCGCACGAACTCAGCTGTGCTGAGATGCCCCAGCACCTTCACGTTCTGGTAGACCTGGGACGCCTTGGGGCCATCGGAGGGCGCCGCAGGCAGCGCAACCGGCGGCTGGTTCTGTTCGATCTGCGGCTCGAGTATGCGGGGGTTGTACACCTGCAGCATGCCCGTGCCGCGGTAGCCGGCCTGAACGGAATCCACCGGCGGCCGCTCGAAGGGGGCGCCGCGTTCACAGCCAACCAGGGCCAGCACCGCGCCCAGTGCAGCCACCGTGGTGGCCAGTCTTTGCATGAGGTTCATGGTGGTGCTCCGTGGATCAGCGCGGCTGGATCAGCGTGGCCGGGTCAACCGGCGAGGGATAGACCGAGGGGTACGGGGGCGCCACGCCATGCTTGACAGCCCACAGGTACCAGTTGTCGACCACCGTACCGGTCAGCAGGATGCCGATGCCGCCCGTCAAGGGGCACAGCACGGCGAACCACCAGGCCCAACGGTGGATCGATTCCATCGTCGCGTTGAAGCCCATGGTCCAGCGCCAGAACAGGGCGGCGCGCTCGGAAGCCGTGCCGCGGTCCACGATCTGTTCGATTTCGCGCTCGCCGCCGTAACGCCCGACCGCCAGGATGGTGGCGCCGTGCATGGCGAACAGCAGGGCCGACCCATACAGGAAAGCGATCGACAGGGCGTGGAAGGGGTTGTAGAACAGGTTGCCGTAGCGAAGCGAGAAAGCCGCCGTCCAGTCCAGGTGGCTGAAGATGCCGTAGGGAACGGCTTCGCTCCACGACCCCATGAGCACCGGGCGGATCAAGCCCAGCACCAGGGCCAGCCAGATGGCTGCGGCGAAGGCCCACGCGATGTGGGTACCCATACCCAATTCACGGGCACGGGTGTACATGCGGGCCCACCACAGCAGAACGGAAGCCAGGAAGAAGAAGCCGGCAATCAGGAACCAGCCCCCATCGTTGATGGGAGGAATGGACAAGCCGTATTCGGGGCTCGGGGGGTCCAGAGACAGCCAGAACAGCTGCTTGACGAACTGGATGGGATTCCAGTTGACCGAGGCCAGCATGTTCATGCCGATGATGGTGAACCACAACAGGCCGCAGAACAACGACGCCAGGCCCAGGCGGCCCAGGTAGATGGGGCCGATCTGCGCATTGCCGAACCGACCCAGCAGGTGGAACAGCCAAGGCTTGAAGTCGCGTGAACTGTTGTAGGGACCCAAGGGCACGCCATCATGAAGATGGTGGGACGTGGGTTGTACGGTGGTGAAGAGGTTTTGGTAATCAGCCACGGATCGCTCCTGTGTGTGGGTCGCCGGGGTTCACTTCCAGATGGGCATGGCCAACCACCAGCCCCACCACTCGGGCCAACCACGGGTCCAGAAGGGGCCACTGATGACAATGCACACCGCGCTGAAGAAGCCAGAGGCCAGCGCCAGGAAGAGCCCTAAACGGTGAATGCCGAGGGTTCCAATCGAATAACCGATCGTGTCGCGGAAGAAGGTGTCTTCGTATTCCGGCGTCTTCACCAGTTGACCCTTCTTCGGATTGGTGGCGGAAAGGACGAGGCCGCCGTGCAGCGAAAGCGCAAAGGTGGTGGCGAAGAAGAAACTCACCGCGACCATGTGCGCGGGGTTGTAGTGGAAGTGAAGGTACTGGTAGCCGACATTCGAGACCCAATCCAGGTGACTGAAGATGCCGTAGGGGAATCCATGTCCCCAAGCCCCCATGAGCACAGGGCGAATCACCACCAGCGTGAAGTAGGCGAAGATGGCCATGCCGAAGGCGGCGGGCACGTGATAGCCCATCCCCAGTTTTCGACAGATCTCGACTTCACGCAGAGCCCAGGAGCCGAATGCGCCAAGCGCGCAAACAGTAATGATCTGCCACAGGCCGCCTTCCATCAAAGGCGCCAATTTCAATCCGTAGGACAGGTCGGGCGGCGCAATGTTGATCTGCCAGACGTTCCAGG
>JBEAWD010000263.1:0-5435 GCA_041160585.1 Pseudomonadota bacterium
GGCGCAGTGGAAGGCGCATTGCCCGCCGGAAGGGGCTCGGCGCCTTGCCCGTGCACACCGGTGGCCGCGCTGCAGCCCACCAGTGCGGCCAGCAGAGTCCGCCGGATTGATCGATCTCTCATCTGGGCCGTAGGATACGCCGGATGCCGATGCACTTCACCTTGCTGCCCGCCCTGTACGCCACCACCCCCACCCTGGGTTTGTGGTGGGGCATGCCGGGGCTGACGGCCTTCATCGGATTCCTGGTGCTGCCCCTGCTGGAATGGACCTGGGGACGCAAGGCCACGGTGAACCCCCAGTGGGGCCTTCAAGCCCCACGGGGCATCATGGCCCTGGTGTTGCTGCAACCTGCGCTGCTCTTGGCCTGGGTGGCGGCGCAGGCTGAACCGCCAGCACTGTGGCGCGTGGCCGTGCTGGGCCTGGCCTGCGGAAGCGTGGCCGGTGCCGTGGGCATCGTGTTGGCCCACGAATTGGGCCACCGGCGCTCAGCCGTGGACCGCACCTTGGCGCGTGCCCTGCTGTGCATGGTGGGCTGGGGCCACTACCTGGTCGAGCACAACCGTGGCCACCACCGCCACGCGGCACTCCACCATGACCCCGCCACGGCCAGGCGCGAAGAAAGCCTGTGGGCCTTCCTGCCGCGCTACTGGGTGGGCGTGTGGCAAGGCGCTGTCCAACAGTCTCGAGAGCAGCGCATGGTGTTGAACGAGGCCTGGGCGCTGGCAGCGGGCACGGCAGCGCTGTGGGCCACGGCCTGGGTGGTGGCGGGTGCCGCCGGCCTGCTGTTCTGCCTGACGCAGGCCGCAGTGGCCCAACTGCTGGTGGGCTGCGTGGACTACATGGAGCACTGGGGGCTGCAGCGCCGGGTCGGCGCCGATGGACGGCCCGAGCGCATGGCCGCCGCCCATGTTTGGGACTGCCGCAATGCCGCGTCCGATCTGCTCCTGTTCAACCTGCCCCGACATGCGCACCATCACCTGGAGCCCTGGCACGGGGCGGACGACCTGCGGCATCAAGCGGCCGCTCCGCAGATGCCCACGGGGTACGCGGGCATGGTGCTGCTGACGCTGGTGCCGCCCTTGTTCAGGCGGGTCATGGAGCCCCGCCTGCCGCCTCAAACGCGGTAAGCGCTGCTCCTCAGACCGTACGCCCCCCATCCACCGGGAACTCCACCCCGGTGATGAAGGCGGCCTCGTCACTGGCCAGGAACAGCGCGGCGCGGGCCACGTCGCCGGGTTCACTCATGCGACCCAGCGGAATCGTGGAGATGAACTTCGCGCGGTTCTCGGGGGTGTCCGGCACCCCCATGAAGGACTCGAGCAAGGCGGTGTTGCCGATCACGGGGGCGATGCAGTTCACCCGGATCTTCAAGGGCGCCAACTCCACCGCCATCGACTTGCTCAGCAGGTTCACGGCACCCTTGGAGCCGTTGTACCAGGTCAGCCCCGGCCGGGGCCGAATGCCGGCGGTGGAGCCGATGTTGAGGATCACCCCACCACCGTTGTCGCGCATGACCGGCACCACGGCTTGCGTCATGTGGAAGATGCTCTTGACGTTGATGTCGTAGACGCGATCGAACTCCGCTTCAGTCACATTGAGCAGGGGCTGGTTGCGGTGCGTCCATCCCGCGTTGTTGACCACGATATGCAA
This sequence comes from Pseudomonadota bacterium, assembly GCA_041160585.1. Lineage (GTDB taxonomy): Bacteria > Pseudomonadota > Gammaproteobacteria > Burkholderiales > Burkholderiaceae_C > RFTU01. Next base: position 1,651 of record JBEAWD010000263.1, read on the forward strand.
GCTTCCGAAGGCGCTGAGCGTCTGCGCCACGGCGGCGTCGATGTCAGGGCGCCGCGTCACATCGCAGCGCACGGCGCGGGCTTTGGCGCCGATGGCGTTCGCCACGTCTTGGGCTCCGCCCTGGTTGATGTCGGAAATGACGACATTGGCACCTTCGCTGGCGTACAGCCGTGCGATGGCCGCACCGAAGCCGCTGGCCGCGCCGGTGATCAGGGCCGTCTTTCCGGCAAGTCGCATCATGGGGCTCTCCTCCCGGGCTTTGCGCCCTTGTTTCGTGTGGGTTGGCGCATCCGCCTCAATCGGCGCCCGATCCGGCCAGGGCCGCGGCAGCGAATTCATCGCGCAAAGCGGCTCCGTGTTCATCCAGCCGAGGGGCGGCGGGAAACTGCTCGCTTTCCCATTCGGTGACCCAGGGCAGTGCCGGCACCTCCAGTGCGCGCGCACCCACCGGCATGCGTCGGGTGCGAAGCTGCGGATGCTCGATCAGGTCATGCACGCTGTTGACGCTGCCGTAAGCGGTCTGCGCGGCGGTCAGACGGTCGATCACGGCCGCACTGGACAGCTCGCCGAACACTTCGGTCACGCGGCCGTCCACCCAGGCGCGGTTGCGCATGCGGGCGTTGTTGTCGCAGCTGCGCGGGTCGCTCACCATCGACAGGTCCTGCAGCACCTCACGGCAGAAATCGGCCCACTCACGTTCGTTCTGGATCGAGATCAGGATGTCGCGGCCATCGGCGCAGGTGAAGGCGCCGTAGGGGGCGATGGTCGGGTGCTTCAGGCCTACCCGCTGGGGTGCCTTGCCACCATAGCGCGCCTGCAGATAGGGCACGCTCATCAGTTCGGCGGCCGAATCGAACAGCGAGACCTTGACCGCCGAGCCACGACCGGTCTGAGCGCGCATGAGCAAGGCCTGCTGGATCCCGATCAACGCATTCAGGCCCGCATTGATGTCGCACAAGGACACCCCGATGCGACCCCAGTCACCCGGCGCGCCGTTGATGGACACCAAGCCGCTTTCGGCCTGCACCAACAGGTCGTAGGCCTTCATCTTGGTCAGCTTGCCCGTGTCGCCATAGCCACTGATGTCGCAGGTGATGAGCCGACGGTGGCGCTCCCGCAGATCGTCCGAGCCGATGCCCAGGCGCTGGGTCGCCCCCGGCGCCAGGTTTTGAATGAACACGTCGGCCTGGGCGAGCATGCGCTGCAGCACCGCCATGTCCTTGTCCTGCTTGAGGTCAAGGGCAATCGACTCCTTGCCGCGGTTGATCCACACGAAGTACGATGACTCGCCGTGCGCGGCCGTGTCGTAGCCGCGCGCGAAGTCGCCTTCCGGGCGTTCCACCTTGATCACGCGGGCGCCGGCATCGGCCAGGCGGCTGCTGCAATACGGGGCTGCCACGGCCTGCTCCAGGGCCACCACCAGGATGCCCTCCAGCGGTCCGCGGGCATGCACTTGGGCCATCACGGCCTCCTTGTCTCCAACATGGCGCCGATTGTGGGAATCCCCGACCGCACAGAGGAATTGCTTTTGTGCGAAACCTATCTTGCGCCGCCGGCAAGTCACCTGTTGCGGCGGCCTTAACGCAGCATTGCCACCATTGGAATGGCCAGATGCGGCGCGCAAGGACACAGTTGACCCTGCTCAATCGGTGCGCAAGGCTTGCACAGAACTGGCCGCACCCTCGGGTTACCCCACACATTCGGTTCAACACCACTGGAGACAGGCATGACACGCACCGCACGATTCCTGGGCACTGCACTGGCCACCGCCGCCGCCTTCGCGCTGGCGGGCACCGCCGCTGCGCAGGACAAGACGATCAAGATTTACGGCTTCGGCGCCAAGAGCGGCGTCGTGGGCATCTTCGGACAACAAAGCGAAGCCGCGATGCAGGCTGCCGCTGCGGCCATCAACAAGGCCGGTGGCGTGACCTTGGGTGACGGCAGTAAAGCCCGCCTGGTCATCGACTACCTGGACGACCGCTGCACACCGGAAGAGGGCATCAACGCCCTGCGCCGCATCGCCGCGCAGCAGGACTCCTTCGTGGCCATCGGCCCGAGCTGCTCCAACGTGGCCGAGCCCGTCTTCGGCATCCTGCAGAAGAAGGCCGGCGATGCATCGGACTCGGGCATCCAGTTCCCGATCTACACCGACGTGGCGGCCAAGGGCGGCCTGGCCTCCATCTCCGAGTGGTCCTTCCGCAACGTCCCCAGCGAAGCCAATATGTACAAGTCGGTGTTTGAGTGGATCAAGACCACCCGCCCCGACCTCAAGACCTTCTTCGGCGGGGTGGAGAAGGACTTCGCCCACAGCAATTCCACCTTCAACGTCATCAAGACCCACGCCGGCGGCAACGGTCTGGAGGTCAAGGGCCAGGCCGAGTGGCTGCTCAACGACACCAACTTCTCCAACCAAGTGCGTGAAATGAAGCGCGCCGGTGCAGACGTGGTGGCCATTTCGGCCCACCCCTTCACCACCTGCGGCGTACTCAAGGAGATGGCCCGTCAGAACGTCAAGCCCAAGCTGCTGATCGGTCTGACATCCTCTTCCAGCATGGAAACGCTTCAGGGCTGCGGCGCACAGGCCGAGGGCCTGATCATCCCGACCAGCTTCGCCCCGGTGACCAAGGAAGCGCGTGAGGCCGCTGCCGCCGTGCAGGCCATCAACGCCAAGTACAACATGGACCTGCACAGCGCGGCGGCCTACGAGAACGTCTTCACGCTCAAGACCATCATCGAACAGCAGAAGATCATGGGCCGCCCGGACACGATCCAGGCCGACCGCCAGAAGATGCGCCAGGCCCTGGCCACGATGAAGGAGACCACCGGCCTGCTGGGCAAGGTGGGCCGCACGCCCGATCGTGAAGCCATCAAGCCCTTCCTGTTCGTGCAGGCCAAGGGTGGCAACTGGACCGTGGCCCACACGCCGGCCCAGTAAACGGCTTACCCGCAGCCGTCCAGGCTGAATCCCGCGCCGGGCCTGTACACCCGGCGCGGGTTTCCCACACCACCATTTTGGGCATGGCGATGGACCTCCTCGACCTGCTGGACCTCTCGCAGTCTGTGATCGACGGCGTGCTGTTCGGCACCACCTACTCGCTCATCGGCATCGGCTTCACGCTCATCTTCGGCGTGATGCACAAGATCAACCTGTCGTATGCCGCAGCCTCCATCGGCGCGGCTTACCTCTCGTTGATTGTGGTCACCGCCGTGCCCACGCCGCTGGTCTATGGCTTTGCGGCCCTGGTCGGTGGTGTGCTGGGCTGGCTCATCTACCTCATCTGCTTTCGCTTCATCCCCATCAACAACCCACTGGCCACGCTGATGTCCACTGTGGGCATGCTGTTGGCCATCGAGGAGCTCATTTCGCACCTGACCTACGGCATGCCGCAGAACTACCCGGCGCTGTTCGCCAGCTCGAACTTCGAAATCGGCCAATTCTTCCTGCGCGGCGACCTGATCTTCGTGTTCGCCCTGGGCTGCGTGGCCATGGTCGCGCTGATGCAGCTGCTCAAGCGAACCCGCCTGGGCCTGGCCACCCGCGCCGTGGCGCAACAGCCGGTGGCTGCGCAGTTGTGCGGCATGAGCGTCAACACCACCAACGCCAGCACCTTCATCATCGCCGGCCTGCTGGGCGGTACGGCCGGCGCCATGGCCGGCGCGGCCATCGGCGTGCTGTCCCCGCTGATGACGCTGCCGCTGACCGTCAAGGGCCTGGTGGTGACCGTCATCGGTGGGCTGGGCAGCATCCCAGGGGCCATCGTGGCCGGCCTGATCGTGGGTGGGGC
>JBEAWD010000282.1:0-2533 GCA_041160585.1 Pseudomonadota bacterium
GTGTTGGCCTCGGTGCTCATCAGTGCCATCAACGCCATTGTGCGTAAGGCCTTCAGCATCGGCTCGAACGCCTTCCTTGAGATCCAGTGGTACCTGTTTGCCGCCGTGTTCATGCTGGGCGTCGGCTACGTGATGCTCAAGAACGCCCACGTGCGCATCGACTTCATCAGCAGCCGGCTTTCCAAGCGAACCAACGCGATCATCGATGCGGTGGGCATCGTGGTGTTCACCATCCCACTGTCCATCATCATGATCGACCTGGGATGGCCGCTGTTCATGAGCGCGTTCAAGAGTGGCGAGATGAGCCAGAACGCCGGCGGCTTGATTCGGTGGCCCGTGTTGCTTCTGGTGCCGCTGGGATTTGCGATCCTGCTGGCACAGGCCAGCTCGGAACTGATCAAGCGCGTGGCCTACCTGCAAGGTGCGCTGGATGAGCCGTTCACACCGACGGGCGAAAAGAGCGAAGAAGAGCGCCTAGCCGAGGAACTGGCCAAGGAAGCCGAGGCCCATGAACTGGCGCTGCAACAGAAGCAGACGCGAAACGGAGCGAACTGATGGCTGAGTTCATCACTGCCAACTTTGTGCCGCTGCTGTTCCTGGCGCTGCTGTGCTTTTTGCTGACGGGCATTCCGGTGGCGTTTGGCCTGGCGGCCACGGGTCTGCTGTTTGGCTACATCGGCATGAGCCTTGACCTGTTCACGCCCACGCTGTTCCAGGCCCTGCCGCAACGCGTGTTCTTCATCATGCAGAACGACACCTTGCTGGCCATCCCCTTCTTCACCTTCATGGGCATCATTCTGGAGAAGTCCGGGATGGCGGAGGACCTGTTGGAAACGGTGGGGCAGGTGTTCGGGCCGGTGCGCGGGGGTATCGCCATCGCCGTGATCCTGGTGGGCGCGCTGCTGGCTGCCACCACCGGCGTGGTGGCCGCGGCCGTCATCTCCATGGGCCTGATCTCACTGCCCATCATGCTGCGCTACGGCTACAACCGAACAGTGGCCACGGGAACCATCACGGCATCGGGCACGCTTGCCCAGGCCATACCGCCGTCCCTGGTGCTGATCGTACTGGCTGACCAGTTGGGGCGATCGGTGGGCGATATGTACTCGGGCGCCCTGATTCCCGGCCTGCTGCTGGTGGGGCTGTACCTGCTGTTCGTGATGGCGCTGGCCGTCTTCAAGCCTTCATGGGTACCGGCGCTACCGCCTGAGGCGCGCATCTACCGCGAGGACAACGGCGCATCGGGTCATGTGTCGCTGGTGGCGTTGTTGGCGCTGTGCGCGGCCGCCGGTTGGGGTTGGGCGCAAGTGCACGACGGCATGATGAAGAGCTGGACCGGTCGCACCATGGCCGCCAGCGGCGACGAGGTGCTGATCATGTCGCTGACGGTGGCTTCGCTGGTGGCGTTGACGCTGGCCGTCGTCAACAAGGTCACCGGCATGGGCCTGCTGTCGCGCCTGGCGCAACAAGTCACCTTCGTGCTCATCCCACCGCTGATCCTGATCTTCCTGGTGCTGGGCACCATCTTCCTGGGTGTGGCCACGCCCACCGAGGGTGGCGCCATGGGCGCTCTGGGCGCGCTGATCATGGCCTTGATGCGCAAGCGTCTGGACTTCCCGCTTCTGCGCCAGGCCATGGACAGCACGGCCCGCTTGTCCACCTTCGTGCTGTTCATCCTGATCGGCTCGACCGTCTTCTCCTTCACCTTCAACGCGGCCGATGGCCACATCTGGGTGGAGCACCTCTTCGACGACATGCCCGGCGGCGCCTTGGGCTTCCTGATCGTGGTGAACGTCCTGGTGTTCATCCTGGGCTGCTTCATTGACTTCTTCGAGATCGCCTTCATCGTGATCCCGATCCTGGCGCCGGTGGCCGAGAAGATACTGCCCGAGATGTTCCCGCCTGGCACGCCGGTGGATGCGATCATGATCTGGTTCGGCGTGGTGATCGCCATGAACCTGCAGACCTCGTTCCTCACGCCGCCCTTTGGCTTTGCGCTGTTCTACCTGCGCAGCGTCGCGCCGAAGATGGACTACCGGGACCGCATCACCAAGGCGATGATTCCGGCGGTTTCCACCGCCCAGATCTACAAGGGCTCCATCGCCTTCATCGTCCTGCAGCTGATCATGGTGGCGGTGGTGATCGCCTTCCCGAAGTTGGTGACCGACGGAATCGACGAAGGGGTGAAAGTCGACGCGGACAAAGCGCTCGAGCAGCTCTTCAACCTGGAGACACCCAGCATGGGAGCACCCACCGGTGTACCCAACCCGCTGGACCCGCTTGCACCGCCGGCGGCACCCGGTGGCACCCTTGATCCCCTGGCGCCCGCACCCGCGCCCGGCGGCAGTGCGCAACCGCCTGCCGATGACCCGATGAAGGCCATTCTGGAGGCCGTGAAGGAAGACGCCAAGAAGAAGTGACGGGCCGGAAGTGACGGGCCGGAAGTTAGGGGCCGTCAGTGAGGGGTCGATAAGGGATGCCCCAGGCGGGGCCGCGATACCCGGTCGATCAAAGAAAAAGGCCTCGCACCGCG
>JBEAWD010000049.1:0-20496 GCA_041160585.1 Pseudomonadota bacterium
TCGTAGGCCGCGCCACCCACATCGGCCCACTCCATCTCAAGAGACAGTCCCAAGGCCTTGAGGACCTTCACGGCCTCGTTCATGATTTCGGGACCGATACCGTCGCCGGGCAGCACTGCGATCTTCATGGGATTCCTTCAGAGCATCTTCTGGGCAAGCCAGGGCATGCGCGCCAGGCGCTCAGCCTCGAAGGCCCGGATCTTGTCGGCGTGGCGCAAGGTCAGGCCGATGTCGTCCCAACCATTGATCAGGCACTGCTTGCGAAAGGGCTGCACATCAAACGGAAGTTCGATGCCGTCAGGCTTGATCACCACTTGGCGCGGCAAGTCCACCGTCAAGGTGTAGCCCGGAAAAGCGGCCACCTCGTCGAACAGACGCTGCATCTGCGCCTCGGGCAGCACGATGGGCAAGATGCCGTTCTTGTAGCAGTTGTTGAAGAAGATGTCGGCAAAGCTCGGCGCGATCAGCGCACGAAAGCCGAACTGTTCCAAGGCCCAGGGCGCATGCTCACGCGAGGAACCGCAGCCAAAATTGCGCTTCGCAAGCAACACCGAGGCGCCTTGGTACCGGGCCTGATTGAGTACAAAGTCGGGATTGAGCTTGCGCGCAGCCGGGTCCTGTCCGGGGTAGCCGGCGTCCAGGTAACGCCATTCGTCGAACAGGTTGGGGCCGAAGCCCGAGCGCTTGATCGACTTCAGGAACTGTTTGGGGATGATGGCGTCGGTGTCGACGTTCTCTCGGTCGATCGGGGCCACCAGGCCCTGGTGAACGGTAAACGGTGTCATCGAGGGATCCTCAAGCGATTCGGCGCACGTCGACGAAGTGCCCAGCCAGTGCCGCAGCCGCAGCCATGGCGGGACTGACCAGGTGGGTGCGACCACCCGCGCCCTGGCGCCCTTCGAAGTTGCGGTTGCTGGTGGAAGCGCAGCGCTCACCCGGCTCGAGCCGATCGGCATTCATGGCCAAACACATCGAACAGCCCGGTTGACGCCACTCGAATCCAGCGGCCTTGAACACCTCATGCAGGCCCTCGGCCTCGGCTTGCGCCTTGACCAAGCCCGAGCCCGGGACGACCAGGGCCAGCTTCACGTTGGATGCCACGCGGCCGCCGATCTTTCTGACCACGGCAGCCGCCTCGCGCATGTCCTCGATTCGGCTGTTGGTGCACGAGCCGATGAAGACCTTGTCGATGCGGATGTCGTTGATGGCCTTGTTGGGCTCCAGGCCCATGTACCTTAGGGCGTTCTCGATGGCGCTGCGCTTGCCGGCATCCTTTTCCTTGTCGGGATCGGGCACGCGGTCTTCGATCGACAGCACCATCTCGGGCGATGTACCCCAGGTCACCTGCGGGCGAATCTGAGCGGCATCCAACTCCACGATGGCATCCCACTTCGCATCGGGGTCGGAATGCAGCGTGCGCCAGTAGGCCACCGCCTGGTCCCACTCCACGCCCTGCGGCGCCATCGGGCGGCCCTTGATGTAGTGCAGCGTCTTGTCGTCCACCGCCACCAAGCCGGCGCGCGCACCGCCTTCGATGGCCATGTTGCAGATGGTCATTCGCCCTTCCAGCGACAGGCTGCGGATGGCACTGCCGCCGAACTCAATCGTGTAGCCCGTGCCGCCGGCCGTGCCGATCTTGCCGATGATGGCCAACACCACGTCCTTGGCGGTGACGCCGGGGGCGAGAGTGCCCTCCACCTTCACCAGCATTCTTGGCCTTCTTGGCCAGGAGCGTCTGCGTGGCCAGCACATGCTCCACCTCGCTCGTACCAATGCCATGCGCCAATGCACCGAACGCGCCATGCGTGGAGGTGTGGCTGTCGCCGCACACCACCGTCATGCCCGGCAGCGTGGCACCGTTCTCGGGACCGATCACGTGCACGATACCCTGGCGCTTGTCCATGAAGGGGAAGTAGGCGGCCGCCCCCACGGAGCGGATGTTCTGATCCAGCGTTTCCACCTGCTGGCGTGACGTGGCGTCGGTGATGCCGTCAAGGCCCAGTTCCCATCCGGTGGTGGGCGTGTTGTGGTCGGCCGTGGCCACGATGGAGGTGGTGCGCCAAACGGGTCGCCCCGCCATGCGCAGGCCTTCGAAGGCTTGGGGGCTGGTCACCTCGTGCACCAGGTGACGGTCGATGTAGAGGACAGAGGTGCCGTCCTCCTCGGTGTGGACAACGTGGGCGTCCCAGAGCTTGTCGTAGAGGGTGCGGCCGGTCATGGTGGTGTGGGTCGGGGTGAAGTTCGGTGTAAACCCTGCATTTTGACCCACCGCTGGGGGGATTGCAGGAAGGCGGGCTCGCCGAGGCGGAGGCAGTCCCCAGCAGAACAGTCACCGGCTGCACGGCGCGGAGCGCGCCCCATCGCTCAGAAGCCGCCAGATCAGGCCACCTTCCCCAGCGCGCGCAACACCTTCTCCGGCGTAATCGGCTGATTCCACACCTCCGCCTTCAAAGGCGCCAAGGCATCATTGATGGCGTTCATCACCGCCGCCGGCGCTCCCGCCGTACCGGCCTCACCGGCACCCTTCGCGCCCAGCTGCGAAGAGCGCGTCGGCGTCTGTACATGCGCCACTTCGATGTCGGGCATCTCACCGCTCATCGGCACCAAATAGTCGGCCATTGAACCGTTCATCAGGCGACCGTTCTCGTCGTACAGGCATTCCTCGAACATCGCCCCACCAATGCCCTGCACGATGGCGCCGCGGATCTGCTCGTCCACCAGCTTCGGGTTGATCACGCGGCCGCAGTCCTCCACCGCCCAGTGCTTGAGCAGCTTCACGAAGCCCGTGTCGGTATCCACTTCCACATAGGACGCCTGGACCCCATTGGTGAAGATGAAGGGATAGTCGCGCTGCGCATAGTGGCGGGTCACCATCAATTCAGGTGTGAAGTCGGCCGGCAGTGTGTCGGAGCGGAAGTAGGCAATGCGGCCCAATTCTGGGAAGGCCAGCAGCTCCTCCATCGTCTTGGCATCCACCACCGCACCGCGGCGCACAGCCAACTCGGACGCTTCTCGCTTGAGGATGATGGCCGCCACCTTCAGGATATTGGCGCGCAGGGCTTGACCGGCCAACAGAACCGCTTCGCCACCCACACCCGCACCGCGCGAGGCCCAGGTGCCGCCGCCATAGGGCGTCACATCCGTGTCGCTCAACACCAGGCGAACCTTTTCCAGGTCCACACCCACCGCATCGGCCGCAATCTGGCGATAGATGCCGTCATTGCCCTGCCCCTGCTCGCCCACGCTGACGCTCACGCTGATGGCGCCGCTTGGGTCCAGGCGAATCGTGCAGCCGTCCTGCGAAGCGATGCGGGCACCACCGACACCGTAGAAGGCCGCACTCGGGTTGGTCAACTCGATCAGCGTGGCAAAGCCGATGCCGCGGTAGATACCTTGCTTCCTCAACTCGGCGATCTCGACCTTGAGCTTCGGGTAGTCCATCAAGTCTTCGATCTTGCGAAGGCAGGCCTCGTGCGACAGCACCTCCAGCTTGATGCCGCTCGCCCCCGTGGCCGGATAGGCATCGTCGGGAATCACATTCCTCTTGCGGATCTCGAGCGCGTCCATGCCAATGGCCCGCGCGGCCAGGTCCACCAGGCCTTCCGTCACTGCGCAAGCGATCGGATGTCCCACGCCGCGATACTGGCAGGTCGGCGTCTTGTTCTGGAACACCACCTTCAGATGCGCACGGTAATTCTGGTGCTTGTAAGGGCCGCCCACCAAGTTGACCACCTGGTTACCTTCGATGGCGCTGGTGCGGGGGAACATCGAGAACGGTCCGATACCGGTCAAGTCGTCCATCTCGAAGCCGACGATCTCGCCACTCTTCTTCACGCCAATGCGCGCGGTCACACGGTGATGACGCGCGTGGATGTCGCTCGTGAAGCTCTCCAGTCGGTCAGCCACAAACTTCACCGGGCGACGGCACATCATCGACAGGGCCACGGTGGCGAAGTCATCCGGATAGGCGTGCACCTTGATGCCGAACGATCCACCCACGTCCTTGCACACCACGCGGATGCTGGACTCGGGAATGTCGAATTGGCGCGAGTAAAGATCCTGCATCATGTGCGGAGCCTGAAACGAATGCCACACGGTGAGCTTTTGCTCGGCCGAGCTCCAGTCGGCGATTTGGCATCGCGGCTCCAGCGTCACGCCCGTGTGGCGGCCGAAATGGAAGGTGGTGCCCACCACCGCATCGGCTTGGGCAAATGCGCCGTCCACGTCGCCCACGTTGAGGCTGCGGGTGAAGCACAGGTTGTCGCCCAGTTCCGCATGGATCAGCGGCGTGGCGGGGTCCAGCGCGGTTTCCATGTCCACCACGGGAGGCAACTCCTCGAACTCCACGTCGATCAGCGGCAGGGCGTCCTCGGCCTGCTGACGGGTTTCGGCGACCACTGCCACCACCGGCTCACCTTGCCAGAACACGCGGTCCATGGCCAAGGGGTATTGCGGTGCGCTCTTCATGCCCGCCAGATGGGCCAGCGTGGCCACCCAGGGTTTGCAGTACGTCGCCACATCGGGGCCAGCCGCCACCAACACCACACCGGGCGCCTTGCGCGCGGCGTCCATTTCGATACGGGTGATCTTGGCGTGGGCCAGGGGGCTACGCCAGTACACCACGTGCACCATGCGCGGCAGCTCGATGTCATCGATGTAGGTGCCCTGTCCCTGCACCAGCTTGCGCGCACTCGGGCGCTCGCTGCTGGTACCGATGTAGCGAGGGTCTTCCGTGACCGGTGGCAGGGGTTGGTCGGAATGCTCGGTCGCGGGGCGGTCCACCACCTCGCTGCCGGACACGATGCTGAGGTTCGGTGTGGTCACGGTGTTCATGCGTGCTCCAGAATTCAGGCGGCGCGCTTGTTCGCGCGTTCGGCCAAGGTCTCACAGACGGCATCCACGATCGCGTGGTACCCGGTGCAGCGGCAGAAATTGCCACTCATCCACTCGCGCACCTCGGCCCGCGTGGCATTGGGTTTGGTCTCCAACAACTCCTTGGCGGCCATCACCATGCCCGGTGTGCAAAAGCCGCACTGCAGGGCGTTGTTGCGCACAAAGGCTTCCTGAAGATCACGCACATCACCGTCGTCGCTTAGGCCTTCGATGGTGCGCACCTTGCAGCCCTGGGCCTGTACCGCCAAGGTAAGGCAGCCGCGCACGATCTTGCCGTCGACCTCAACGGTACAGGCCCCACACACCCCATGCTCGCACCCGAGGTGGGACCCCTTGAGGCCCAGGTCGTTGCGTACGAAATCCACGAGGTGGGTGCGGGGCTCCACGTGACAGCAACGGTCATGGCCGTTGACGGTGACGTTGATCATCTGGGTCGAGCTCATCGGGCTTCTCCGAATGTCGGCTGTGTGTTGAAGGGAAGCGCTCAGATTGCCAGAGCGGCGCGGCTGGCATGCGCGGCAGACAGCAGTCGGCGCATAAGCACCGTGGCAAGGTGTCGCTTGGTGTCCGCGCCATGCGTGAGATCGGGTAGAGGATCGAGTTCGGCTTTCAATGAGGCGGCCGCAATCTCGATCGTGGCCGCGTCCAATTTCTTGCCGGCCAGCAATGCCTCTGTGCGCGGTGCTCGCAAAGGGATCACGCCCATGCCCAGGAGGCCCAAGTTCAGCTTTCGCACAGTGGTGCCATCAAATTCCGCCACAACGGCCAGGCCTGCCACGGCGTAGTCGCCATGGCGACGCGCCAGTTCATCAAAGGCACACCAATGGTTACGCGTCATCACCGGCACCTCTGCACCCACCACGATTTCACCGGGCTTCAGGTCGGTGGTGTAGAGGTCTTGGAAGAAGTCGGTGGCCTTGATGCGGCGTTGACCGCCGCTGCCCTGCACCACCACGGCGCCATCCAAAGCCACGAGGCAGCAGGGCCATTCGGCAGCCGGGTCGCCGTAGGCGATCGAGCCACCCCAGGTACCGGAGTTGCGGATGGCGCGGTGAGCAATGTGGGGCGCAGCGGCTGCCAGCAAGGGCGCCTGCTCGGCTACCAGGGGCGAGGACTCGATCGCCGTGTGCGTCACGAGTGCCCCAATGTGCAAGACACCGCCACGCACATCGATGCGATTGAGGTCTGGCAGACCCGTGATGTCGATCAGGATCTTGGGGTCGGACAGCCGCATGTTCAGTGTGGCCATCAAGGTCTGGCCACCCGCCAGGATGCGGGCATCGTCGCCGTGCTGGGCCAACAGGTCGAACACCTCAGACAGGTTGCGTGGCTTGACGTAGTCGAAGGCAGGGGCTTTCAAATGGAATCTCCTCGGGTTTGTCCGGGTGATGTTTGTTTACCAAGCGGTCAACAATCGTATTGCCTATTGAAGTTCGGGTAAATAGTGTGACCCTCCCCACAAACCCTGAATACGCAGCCCCCACCACGCCACGCCGTCGCATGGCCACGGCCGAGCGTTCGCGCCAAATCCTGGAAGGCGCGATTCAGTTTTTCGCGGTGCACGGTTTTGACGGGCAGCTGCGGGACCTGGCCAAGAGCATCGGCATCACCCACGCCCTGCTGTACCACTACTACCCCACCAAGCAGGCCCTGGTCGACAGCGTTTACCAAGAGGTGTTCGTCGAGCGGTGGAATCCGCTGTGGGACGAACTGTTGGACGATGCCTCGCTGAACGTCGAGGACAAATTCACGCGCTTCTACTCCGACTACATCAACAACGCCCTGTCGCGGGACTTCGTGCGCATCCTGGTGTTCTCGGGTCTGACCGACCGCACCATCACCGATCGCTTCTTCGCCATGTTGCGAGAGCGATTGTTTCCCCGCCTCATACGTGAAACCCGCCGCTACCGCGGTTCACGCCTGGGCGGCAAACCCAGCATGCGCGAACTGGAATTGCTGATGGGGCTGCATGGCAGCTTCTTCTATGTGACCATGCAGCGTTGGATATACGGCCAGACCATTTACATCCCGGACGCACCGCCGCCCCCGCTGGCCTACAGCGATCAGTTGGTGCGCGATCGGGTGCGCAGCTATCTGCTGTCATCTGCTGCCCTGTTCAGTCCCGGCGAAGCCTCGCCGGTTCCCTCCCGCCGGCTCACCAAGGGCCGTTCCTCATCCCGCAGATCCAAGGAGACCTCATGAAACTGATGAAGCTCGCGCTGACCGGCGCGCTGGCCATGGGCACCAGCCTGGCCTCCGTTACCGCCTATGCGCAACAGACGATCAATGTGAACATCGGCTCCAGCCATCCCACCGCCAACATTTGGGCCTATGCCATGAAGGAGGTGTTCCAGCCCGAGGTGGACAAGCTGCTGAAGGAAGGCGGCAACAAGTATCAGATTCGTTGGCGCGAGAACTACGGCGGCACGCTCTACAAGTTCAACGAAACCCGCGCGGCCGTGAAGGACGGCATCGTGGACGTGGGCATGGTGGGCACGGTTTGGGAGAACTCCCAGATGCCGCTGCAAAACGTCACCTACTACACGCCGTTTGCGACCACCAACCATGAGATGCTGATCGAGATCTTCGACAAACTCAACGCCACGCATCCCGCCCTGAGGGCCAGCTGGACCGCGCAAAACATGGTGCCGCTGTCATCGCTTATCACCGACAGCTACGACGTGTATGCCAACTTCCCGGTCACCAACATGGCCGCCCTGCAGAACAAGAAGATTCACGCACCTGGCACCTCCGCCAACTGGATGCGCGACACCGGCGCCACGCCCGTGGAAGGCGCACTCACCACCTACTACACCAACATCCAGACGGGTGTCACGCAGGGCGCACTGAGCTTTGCCAGTGGCATTGGCCCGTCCAAGGTGTATGAGGTGGCCAAGCACCTGACCCGCGTGGACATCGGCGCCATGTACTTCGGCAGCGTGGCGGCCAACAAGGCCTTCTTCGACAAGCTGCCCAAGGAAGTTCAGGAAGCCTTCGTGAAGGCCGGCCGGGCCACGTCCGCCGCCCATGGCAAGCACGTGACCCGCTCGGCCGCGACCGCCATGGACACGATGAAGGCTGCCGGCCTGCAGATCACCGAGCTGCCCGCGGCAGAGCGCAACAAGTGGATCAACGGCCTGCCCGACATCATTGGTCCTTGGCTGGCGACCACTGGTGACGCAGGCAAATCGGTTCTGAAGGCCTATTTTGACGAACTGCGCGCACGTGGCGTGAAGCCGCTGCGCGATTGGGACAAGGCCGCTCGCTGAGCCGCATAGGGGACAAACTCATGGCCGTTGACACGGATCTCGACGCACCGCCGCCAACGGCCACCCACCCTCTGGACATCCCGGCCAACCTGTTGGCCTCGCTGGGCACGATCTGGATCTTCGCGATCATGTGCCTGGTGGTCGCCGATGTGATCGGCCGGGACTTCCTGAATGCCCCGATCACTGGCGTGGCTGAGTTCTCGGCCCGCTCGGTGGCCTCCATCGTGTTTCTGCAGCTGGCCGCTGCCGTGTGCAGCGGCCGCATGACCCGCAGCGACTTCCTGCTCAACCTCATCGGCAAGCGCTCTCCCAAGGCCGTGGTGGCCCTGGATGTGATCAACGCGCTGGTGGGGGCGGCTCTCTTCACCGCGCTGGCCATGATCGCCCTGCCGGAGTTCCACACGTCCTGGGGCAACAACGAGTTCTACGGCGTGCAGGGGGTGTACAGCGTGGCGGCCTGGCCCTTCCGGGGCCTGATCGTTGCCGGTTCGGTCGCCGCTGCGCTTTGCTACCTGTTGTCGGTGCCCGGCATCATCCGGCGCGCCTCGGGTCAATCCACAGGCGCGGATCCTTTGGGAGGTGCGGCATGAGCGACCTTGCGCTCGGCGGGCTGCTGATCGGCGGCTTGGTCGTCCTGGTCCTTTTGGGCATCCATATCGGAGTGGCCCTGCTGGCCGTCGGCTTCTTCGGCGTTTGGCTGGTACGGGACAACATCGACATGGCCATGCGCCTGATGTACATGGCCGCGTACAACGGGATCGCCGACTACATCTTCGCCACCATCCCCCTGTTTGTACTCATGGGTCTGCTGGTGAGCATTTCCAACGTGGGCAAGGACACCTTCACCGTGGCCGAAGTGCTGCTGCGAAAGCTGCGTGGCGGCTTGGGTGTGGCCACGGTGGCGGCCAACACCGTCTTTGCAGCGGTCACCGGGGTGTCCATTGCGTCCGCGGCCGTGTTCACTCGGGTGGCCGTTCCCGAGATGGTGCGACACGGCTACCGGACCACGTTTGCCACCGGCACGGTGGCCGGCAGTTCCGTGCTGGGCATGATGATTCCGCCCAGTCTGTTGATGATCATCTACGGGGTCTTGGCCGAGCAATCGATTGGCACCTTGTTCATTGCCGGTGTCATCCCTGGATTCCTGCTGGCCATCGTCTTCGCCGCCATGATCATGCTGATGGCCCGATTTACGCCCGGCACCGTCTTCGACCTGCAGAAGCAGGCTGCCATGGCGCGACACCAAGAGGTGGACATCACCTTGACCGGGGGTCAGATGATCGCCAAGATTGTGCCGATCGCACTGCTGGTGGCACTGGTCCTGGGTGGGCTGTATTCGGGCTTCTTCACGCCCACCGAAGCGGGCGGCGTAGGAGCTGCGGGCGCCCTGCTCATCGCGCTGGCGCGACGTTCTCTGGGTAAGGGCAATCTCTGGCGCGTTCTGCATGAAACCGGCAGCGTGTCTTGCACCATTCTCATCCTGCTGGTGGCTGCCGCCTTTTACAGCCGCATGCTAAGCGTGGCCGGTGTGCCCGTGGCCATTGCCGATCTGGTGCGTGATGCTGGCCTGGGCCCATATGGCTTCCTCGCGCTGTACATCGCCATCGTGCTGTTGCTTGGGATGATCCTCGACTCAAGCTCGATTCTCCTGATCATGACGCCGGTGGCTGCGCCCATCGCGCAGGCCTTCGGGTTCGATCTCATCCACTTCGGGGTGATCACGGTGCTGGCCGTGGAGATGGGCTTGTTGACCCCGCCGTTCGGCATTTCCGTGTTCACGGTGAAGTCCACCTTGAACGACCCCAGGGTGTCGGTGGAGAGTATCTTTGCGGGCGCCTTGCCGTTTGTGGGTGCGATGTTCCTGGTCTTGCTGGCGGTTTGTGCATTTCCTTGGCTGGCGCTGGCGCTGACCTGAAATCGGGCAGCCGCGCCCGGTGGAAGGGCAGCCCAGCGGAGCTGGGGCTTCAGCCCGGTAGGCGCTCGGCCCACAATCCAGGCTAGCCATGACTGCCGCCCATCTGCTTCATCGCCAAGCGCTCGTATCGCCAGACTCGCCGGCCATATTCAACGGTACGACGTTGGTGGCCACGCATGGGCAATGGGCCAAGCGTGCCTGTGCCATGGCACAACAGTTTCGCGATTCG
The DNA here is from genome assembly GCA_041160585.1 of Pseudomonadota bacterium. Lineage (GTDB taxonomy): Bacteria > Pseudomonadota > Gammaproteobacteria > Burkholderiales > Burkholderiaceae_C > RFTU01. The sequence continues at coordinate 10,307 of JBEAWD010000049.1, forward strand.
GGTATGCGGCCCGGTGACCGAGTGGCGCTCTTCATGCGCAACCATCCGCGGTACCTCGATGTCCTGTTGGGCGCTTGGTGGGCGGGGCTGGCAGTGGTGCCGATCAATGCGAAGCTGCACCCCGATGAAGCGCAATGGATCATCGATGATGCGCAGGCGCGTTGGGTCTTCATCAGCAGCGGGGTGATGGGGGCCGGCGATTCGGCCTGCAGCGTTGCAACATTCTCGGGCGTGGAACGCCAGGTGGATGTGGATTCGATCGAGGACGAGGTCTGGTGGTCAAACCTTGATCGGGAAGTCAACCCCAACGCCCCTGGAACGGCGAGTCTTGCGAAACCCCTTGACCGGCAGCCCGATGATCTGGCCTGGCTCTTCTACACGAGTGGCACCACCGGACGCCCCAAGGGCGTGATGATCACCCACCGCAACCTGCATACGATGTCCATGGGCTACTACGTGGATGTGGACGCCGTCTCGCGCCACGACCGCATCGTGTACGCCGCGCCGATGTCGCACGGCAACGGGCTGTATGCCATGCCCCACCTGATGGCCGGCGCCATGCACGTGGTTCCGCCCTCGGGCGGATTTGATGCCGATGAACTCTTTGATCTCGGCTTCGCCACGGGGCCTTTATCCCTGTTCGCAGCACCCACGATCGTCAACCGCATCGTGGCCTGCGCCGAGAGGCGCGGGCTGTCACCGGATGATTGCGAACGAGCGTTCAAGACCATCGTCTACGGTGGCGCGCCGATGTATGCAGCCGACATCGAAAGGGCCTTGAATGTGATGGGGCCGCGCTTCGTGCAGATCTACGGCCAGGGCGAAACGCCGATGACCGGCACGGTACTCGCGCGCCACCACCTGACTGATCGCACGCACCCCCGACACCGCGCACGGCTGGCCTCCATCGGCGTGGCGCAATCGTCGGTTCAGGTTCGGATTGCCGACATCGATGGCCTGGAAGTTTCAGCTGGCCAGACCGGCGAGGTGCTGGTGCGTGGCGATTCGGTGATGGCCGGCTACTGGCGCAACCCCGAAGCCACGGCGGCCACCATCCGTGACGGCTGGCTGTGGACGGGTGACATGGGCAGTCAAGATGAAGATGGCTTCATCACCCTGAAAGACCGGAGCAAAGACCTGATCATCAGTGGCGGCTCCAACATCTATCCACGCGAGGTGGAAGAGGTGCTCCTGCAGCACCCCGGCGTGGCCGAGGTGGCCGTGGTCGGTGAACCGCATCCCGAATGGGGTGAGGCCGTCGTGGCCTTTGTGGTGTCAAGGAGCATAGGTCACGCTCAGGCATCCGAGCTCGATGACTGGTGTCTGACGCGTATCGCTCGCTTCAAGCGCCCCAAGCGCTATGTGTTCTTGGAAGCCCTGCCGAAGAACGCCTACGGAAAAGTGCTCAAACGCGTGTTGCGCGATCTGGCCCAAGGGCGCAGCGCACCGCAGTAGCCCCCAGCACATCGATCAGAACGCGGGGCTCCACCCCCACCAGGTATCCGCGGCGACCCCCGTTGATGAGTATGCGAGGCAGGTCCAGCACCGTGGCCTCCACATAGAAAGGTACCACCTTGCGAAACCCGAACGGTGAGGTACCGCCCACCAAGTAGCCGCTGTGCCGCTGGGCGACTTCCGGCTTGCAGGGTTCCACGCCCTTGCATCCAACTTCGCGCGCCAGGCTCTTGGTGCTCACTTGGCAATCACCGTGCATCAGCACCACGAGAGGCTGTGCGCGCTCATCCTGCATCACCAGCGTCTTGATCACCGCATGCTCATCCCAACCCGTCTGGCGTGCCGATTCAGCCGTACCGCCGTGGTCCACATAGTCATAGGGGTGCTCGGTGTACGCCACACCGTGCGTCTGCAGCCATTGCGTAGCCGGTGTCTGGCTCACATGGGGTATCTTCTTGGCCATGGCGCCTATCGTAAGGCGCCCTGCGCCAAACGGTCAGACCGCCAACTTGTCAGCCCACCGGCCGAACCGGCTCCCTGTCACGGATGCGGTGGATATCCCCCACATCGACGACCCATACGAGACCATCACCAACGGTTCCCGTGCTACAGGTGTCGAACACCGTCTTCCGAACGGTGTCGACCATCGTGTCCTCGCACAGGATGCACACCAGGGTCTTGTGCGAAAACTCGGTGAGTTCCTCGCGCACGGTGCGCTTGACCATCGCCGCCGGTGCCGTGAACCCGTCGGCAGCCCAAACCGTCACACCGGGAAAATTCGGGATCGCCCTCAGGGCCTCCCGCAAGCGGGCCAGTCGGCTCGGACGCACGATGGCGCGGACTTCCTTCATGCTCATGGCATCACCTTTCTTCAAGCCTCAGCGGGCTTCTCGTCAAACCAACGGTACAGCGTGGGCAGCACCACCAGGGTCAGCAAGGTGGAGGACAGCAACCCACCGATCACCACGATGGCCAACGGTCGTTGCACCTCGGAGCCCGGCCCCGTGGCGAACAGGAAGGGCACCAGACCCAGCAGCGCCACCGTGGCCGTCATCATCACGGGCCGGAAACGCTGCACGCAACCTTCACGAACGGCCTTGGCCACCTCCACCCCGTCCTCGCGCAGTCGCTTGATGCAGGTGACCAGCACCACACCGTTGAGCACCGCAATACCCCACAGCGCAATAAACCCGACCGATGCCGGCACGCTCAGGTATTCACCCGTGATGAACAGCCCGATCACGCCGCCAATCGAAGCGAAGGGCAACACCATGATGATCAGTGCGGCAAGCTTGACCGAGTTGAACAACAAGAACAGAAGGAAGAAGATGGCGGCAACGGTCAAAGGCACGATGATCGACAAGGTACCCATCGCGCGCTCCATGTTTTCAAACTGGCCGCCATACACGAACCGGTAGCCATCCGGCAGCTTGACCTCGGCATCCAGACGCTGCTGCACCTCGGCCACGAAACCGGCGAGGTCGCGGCCTTCCACGTTTGAACCCACCACCACTCGGCGCTTGCCGCCTTCCCGGCTGATCTGGGCGGGCCCATCCACCAGTTCGATTCGGGCCAGGCTGCTCAAGGGCAGTTGCGCACCATCCGGTGCGTGCACCACGAGCTTTCCGATGGCTTCCACCGTGCTGCGCTGCTGAGCCGGGAAGCGCACCGTGACGCTGTAGCGGCGCTCACCCTCGTACAGAGTGGTCACGTCCTTGCCGCCCACGGCGGTTTCGATCAGGGCCTGTACATCGGCCACGTTCACGCCATGGCGCGCAATGGCCTTTCGATCGATCTCGATGGTCAAGGCCTGTTGCCCAGACAGCCGTTCGATGCGGATGTCCTTGCTGCCCGGCACACTGCGAAGGATGCGGGCCACCTGTTCCGAGATGTCGCGCAACTGCGTCAGCTCATCACCGAATACCTTGACCGCCAGCTGTGATCGCACGCCCGTCACCATTTCGTCGACCCGCTCGGAAATCGGCTGCGACAGCACGATCTGCACACCCGGAATCGTCGCCAGCCGCTGCCGGATGTCCTCGTCGACTTCGTCCTGAGTGCGGCCGGACTTCGGGTCCAGCAGCACGATGGGGTCGCTCTCATTGGGGCCTGCCGGATCGGCGGGCGATTCGCCACGGCCGAGCTTGGACACGACCATCTTGACCCCGGGCACGTCGGCGATGGTCTTCATCGCTGCCATTTCCATCCTCACCGACTCGTCCAGTGAAATGCTGGGCACCCGGTTGATCTGCGGCGTGAGTGCACCTTCCTTCATGATGGGCATGAACGACTTGCCGAGGAAGGGAAAAAGCGCGACCGAACCCACCAGCAGGGCCAGCGCCACCAGCAAGGTCTTCATACCGTTGCCCATGGCACGATCCAGCAAGGCCAAGTAGTGGCGCTTGAGGAAGGCGATCAGCTTGGTGTCATGGTCCGCGCCACCCTTTAGGAAATAGGAACACAAGACCGGCGACAGGAACAGCGACACGATGAGCGACACCGTCAGGGCAATCGCGATCGTCAAGGCCAGGGGCGCGAACATCTTGCCCTCGATGCCCTGCAAGGTCATGAGCGGCAAAAACACCAAGATGATGATGGCGATGCCGAAGATGGTCGGCGTGGCCACCTCTTGCGTGGCCTCAAGCACGGTTCGTACCCGTTCACCCATGGTCTTGCCCGCATGGCCCAAGCGGTGATACACGTTTTCCACCACCACCACCGTGGCGTCGACCATCAATCCGATGGCAATGGCCAAACCGCCCAATGACATCAGATTGGCCGACAGCCCCTGCTGATTCATGACGATAAAGGTGGTCAGCGGCGCGATGATCAAGGTGGCCACCACGATCAGGCTGGATCGCACGTCCCCCAGGAAGATGAACAGGATCACGATGACGAGGAAGATGCCCTCAATCAGTACCTTGCCCACCGTCCACAGGGCCGCGTCGACGAGGTCGGTGCGGTCGTAATAGGGCACGATCTTCAGGCCGTCGGGCAGCATGCCCTTGGCGTTGATCTCCTCCACCCGCTCCTTGACGCGGCCCACCACCTCCTTGGCGTTGCCACCGCGCATCATCAGCACGATGCCCGACACCGCTTCGGTGTAGCCGCCCTTGATGATGGCGCCCTGTCGTACCTCGTGACCGATCTGGACCTGGGCCACGTCCTTGACATACACCGGCAGACCGCCCTGCTCCTTCACGACGATGTTGCCGATGTCCTCAAGCGTCCGAATGAGGCCCACGCCGCGGATCAGGTACTGCTCCTGCACCTGCGGCAAGATGCCGCCACTGGCATTGGAGTTGTTGTCGGCAATCGACTGCACCACCTGCTGAACCGACAGCCCGTAGTGACGAAGGCGACCTGGGTCCACCAGGGCCTGGTACTGCTTCACGTAGCCGCCCTGGGAGTTGATCTCGGCCACGCCAGGAATCGAGCGCAGCAGCGGTCGCACCACCCAGTCCTGAACGGTCCGACGCTCCATCAGTTCTTCCTGGGTGAGGGCCCGTTTCCCATCGTCAGGCTTCTCGAGGGTGTACTGGTACACCTCACCCAGGCCGGTAGACACGGGACCGAGAATCGGCACGATGCCCTGTGGCATGCGGGGCGTCACTTCCAGCAACCGTTCCATCACGAGTTGACGCGCGAAGTACACGTCGGTGGCGTCCGTGAACACCAGGGTGATGATGGACAGCCCGCTCTTGTTGAGAGAACGCATCTCGGTGATCCCGGGCAAGCCGGTCATCGCGATTTCAAGCGGTACGGTGACGAAGCGCTCGATCTCCTCGGGCGAACGACCCGGGGCCTCGGTGGCCACCTGCACCTGCACATTGGTCACGTCAGGGAAGGCATCGATGGACAGCTTGGTGGCCTCGCGCAGTCCGAAGCCGCACATCACCAGGGCGATCACCACCACCACCAGGCGCTGCGCCAACGCCGCGCGGATCATGTTGCCGATCATGGACTTACTCCAGCTCGGCGCGCTTGCGCTCGTTGTTCAGGTGGAAGGCGCCCTCCACGACCACGCGCTGACCTTCCCGCAGCCCATCGAACACGGGGCGCATCCCTTCCACGGCCGGCCCGAGCCTCACCGGGGTCAGGCGATACCGCCCACCGCCCTGATCGACATAGACATGGTCCTTGTCCTGTTCGCGCACCACCGCGGTGGCGGGCAAAGCCAGCACCCGCTCGGCCGCAGCGGAGATCCGCATCGTGGCCAGCATCTGTGGCTTGAGGGCTCGACCGGTGTTCTCCACCTCAGTGCGGATGGCCACGGTGCGCGTGTCCGGGTTCACCGTGTCCCCCACAAACACGATCCGACCGCTCCACCGCTGCTGACCCAAGGCTGGTACCTGGACTTCGACCTGCTGTCCCACCTGAACCGCACGTGCGGTTTGCTCGGGCAAGCCGCCCACCACCCACACCCGCGTGAGGTCGGCCACCGTGAACAGCTGGTCACCAGGCTGGGCCACTTGGCCCTGACTCACCTTGCGCTCGATCACCGTGCCGGCCAAGGTCGAGGTGACGGCTGCATGCGGCACCAGTTGACCCTGCAGCCGCAGGCGCGTCACCGCATCAGCCGACACACCCATCATCTGCAACTGGTCGGCAGCGGCCTTGAGTTCGGCTTTGGCGATTGCCAGCTCCGACTGCCGGCGCTGCAGCTCAGCTGAGCCGATCACGTCCGCGCGCAGCAGCTGCTGCGCGCGGTCTTCGGCTCGCTCGGCCAACTCACGTGCCGCATTGGCCCTTAAATAAGCCAACTGGGCCTGCGCCAGTTCAGGACTCGATACGTGGGCCATCGCCTGGCCACGCGATACACGGTCGCCCACGTCCATCAGCACCTCGGTCACGCGGCCGGTCACGGCTGCACCGATACGGGTGACCTTCTGCTCGTTGGCCTCGATCCGACCGGCCACCTCCTGCACCGTGGCCAGCTCTTCCATGCGGATCGTGGTCGACTTGAACCGCTCCTGCATCTCGGGTTTGACGGTCACCAGCATCGGATCCTCCGCCTCAGCCGCAGTCGATGCCACCGGGGCAGTAGCCCCGGAGCCTTTGGGCGCGGACGTGTTCTTGCTTTCACCACAAGCGGCCAGCGCCAGGGCGCAAGTGCACGCCAAGAGGGTGCGGGTCCAGGGGAATGCTGCAGCGTTCATGAAGTCTTCTCTTGTCGATCTTGAAATTGCCCCGGGCACAGCGGTGGCACCATCCGCCCGGTTCATCCCAGCGGGGCGGCATAAGGGTCTTGAATGCGGGAGGGGCTGGAGTTCACAGGCGTACACAGCACGGTCCTCAGGAGGCACTGACCGCATATCGCCCTTCCAGCCTCTCGATCTCGATGAGCGCCACCTGCGCCTCAAGACGCGCCTGAATCAGGTCGGCCCTGAGCGTTCTGAGGATCCGCTGCGCATCGAGCACATCCAGAATCCCGCGCTCACCGAATCGCCAGGCGGCTTCGGCCACACGCACAGCGGCCTCTGCTTCGGCCAACGCCCCTTGACTGAGTGCACGAACGCGAGCTTGCGCCATCTCATGGCCGGTACGTGCCATCTTCAGCTCCTGCACCAGCTCCGCGCGCCGGCCCTCCAAGGCGGATTGAGAGCGGCTCAACTCCACCTGTGCCTGCGCGATCGGACCCTTTCGCCGATCCCAAATCGGCACCGTCAGGCTCAGGCCCACGCTGGCTTGGCGCACATCGGGCTCACGACTGCGATTGCCCACCACATCCACCGATGGCCAAACTGATGCGCGAGCCTGGTCCAGGCCCGCTGCGGCTTGTCGAGTCACCTGCTGCAACAAGGCCAACTCGGGATTGCCGTCCAAGCCCCGCTCACGGATCTGCATGGTCATCAGCTCATGGGCTTCCAATACAGCACCCGGCGCGGGGCTCCAGGACGCGGGCAATCCACCGGCCGCCAGCCGGTTCAGGGCCAGGCGGACCTGATCGACCTGAAGACGCGACTGCTGGAAGCGCTGGCGTGCTACAACCAGTTCGGCATCCGACTTGATCAGGTCGTAGCGGGCAGCCTCACCCACATCCACGCGGCGGCGCACCCGATCACGCACCTGCTCCAGCAGCGTCACGGCTTCGGCAAAGGCCTGCACCTCCAACTGACGCAAGCCCAGCTCGACCACCAGCGACCGCGTGCGAGCCACCACATCGTTCCTGAGCACGTCGCGTTGCTGGCGTGCCACGTCCACGCCGGCCTCGGCGGCCGCGCGCCGTGCTTGGCGCATCCAGGGGTTTTCGATGGGCTGTGCCACGACCCAAGCAGCGGTGTCACCCGCCTGACCACTTGGGAATGGCCGGTAGCGTCCCGTCTGCCAATCCACCCGCGGATTGGGGAGGGACTTGGCCGTGGCGACTGCCGCCTGCGCCCCGTCAACGGCCAAGGCTGCCAAGCGCAAGTCGGATTGCCGAGCCAGCACGCGGTCCACCACCGACTCGATGGACAACACCTCCAGCGCTTGGCCTGCGACAGCCGCCGGCTCACTCAGGGCGGCTGGAGCATCTAAGGCATGACTGTTCTCAGGCTGACTGCCCTGCGCCAGCGCCTGGGTTTGGTGTCCCAACAGCAGGAACAGAAGGAGGCCAGCTCCCCTCGGATTCAAAAAGATCATGAGCATCAGGGTTGGAAAAACGAACGGATGCGCAAGCACGCATCCGAATCAACCCCAGCACTCTAGATCCGTTCGAATAACCTAAATACACGCTATGTCAGGACAAATATTCCCTTTTTTACGAACTTGAAAGGATCTGCTTCACCAGGGGATGGTGCTGCGACCTGCGCGTGACGATGGCATGCACGTCCTCGGCGACTTCGGTTTGCGCCAAGATCCGCAGACCTCGAACAACCTGTAGGTCCTCCATCCCCAGCGTACTCACCGGAAACACACCCATTCCCCGGGCTGCGAAGACCGACAGCAGGGCGCTGTCCTCGAATTCGCCCACCACCCGCGGCGTCAAGTCTTGGTTTTCAAACCAAGCATCCAATGCATTGCGCAGCGGTGACTGCCCAGTGGGCAGCAACACCGGTAAATGATTCAGGCATGCAGGGAAGTCCGCCATGTTCGCCTTGGTCACCAGGGAAGATGGCCCGCACCACGCCACTGGTGAAGACACCAGCAAGCGGCTGCTCACCTTGAGGTTCGGATTGTGAGGGGCCGGCTCACCGGCCAGCACGATGTCGAGCTGATGCAGGGCCAATTCGGCCATCAGCTCATCGAACTCGCCTTCGTGGCACACCAACTTCAAGCCTGTGGTGGCCAGAACTGGGTCGAGCAGGGCGTGGGCGGCCAACTTGGACAAGCCGTCGGACATTCCCACCGTCAGCCTGACCGTCTCGCTTGAGGCAGCCTGACGTACCTCACGCGTGATCGCCTGCCCGATCTGGAAGATCTCCTCTGCACGCTCGAACGCCACACGTCCGGCGTCGGTGAGCGCCACGCCACGCCCCTGGGGCTTGAGGAGCTGATGCCCCAGGGAGCGCTCCAGTTCACGCACCTGTGCGCTGACAGTCTGCACCGCCATGCCCAGCCGTTCAGCCGCGCGCGTGATGCCTCCCTCTTTGGCTACCACCCAGAAGTAGTGCAGGTGGCGATAGTTCAAGCTGGACATGGTGATCAAGGTTCCTATAAACCGAATAGACGACTGAATAGCCTAAATTTTTTCAGGTAGCGGTGTTTGCTGCAAACATCGGCGTATCCCCCGCGACGGAACAAGACCATGCACGCCATGGCTCGGATCATCGCGATGGCCGCAGCCCTAGGCTCGACACGCATTCCGGGCATGTTGGCCCTCACGCTTCGGCTACCTGCCGTGGTGAGCGATTTCCTGATGGTCCGCCACGTGGCCTTGCCGGTGCTCTGGTGCTGATGCAGGCCCTCGAGGGGCAACCGGTCACCGACGGCCATAGCGGCAAGGATGCTGAGCCTGACTCCGTATCGTCACTCTCTCGCCCACTGGCGCGTCGTCGCCACCTCCGCCGAGCCCTTGAGCTGTCGCAGGAGTTGCGCCTTGAATGCAGCGGCGATCGGCGACAGTCGTCGTGCCGCCGGATGAACGATATGCCATTGCGAAGGCAGGGGGAATCCGGCCACCGGCAGTACCGCCACGCCATGTTCGCGGGCACGGCCATGAAGCGCGTGGCTGGAAATGACGCCCAGGCCCAATCCACCCGCCACAGCCTCCTTGATGGCTTCGTTGCTGCCCAGTTCCAATCTAACCTTGGGATGAAAGCGCACCCGCTTGAAGTGCTGGTCCACCGCCATCCGAGTGCCGGATCCCCCTTCACGAAGGATGAATCTCTGGGAGGTCAAGCTCGACAGTTCCAATTCGCCCTTGCGCAACAGTGCATCACCCGAGGGGGCGACCACCACCAGCGGGTTGCTCATGAACACCTCATCATCCAACTGCAGGTCATGCGGCGGGGTGGACATGATGTACAGGTCGTCCATGTCCTCGCGCAATCTGGCGACCACACCATCACGGTTGAGAATCTCGATGGACACGTCAATCGCGGGATGGCGCTTGCAGAACGCGCCGATCAGGCGAGGCATGAAGTACTTCGCGGTGCTGACCACGGCTACCCGCAGGCGCCCGCGTGTCAAGCCCCTCGCCCCATCGACCACCTGCTCGAAAGCACTCCATTGGCTGGCCATGGCCCTTGCGGTCTTGGCCAGCTCAACCCCGATATCAGTCAGCTGCACCTTGCGAGAGACCACCTCATACA
>JBEAWD010000297.1:0-2555 GCA_041160585.1 Pseudomonadota bacterium
GGGGGGCCATCGCCAATCGGTGAGCCGTTGGCCACGTTGCCGGCCAGCGTACCGGCATGCCTGACGGGGGCCGATGCAAAGCGTCGCCACAGATCGCCCAGCGCGGGCCAGCGCACGGCCAGGCTCGACCATGCTTCTTCAAGCGAGGCCGCCCCGCCGATGCGCAAGACACCCTGGTCCTCGACCACCGCCCGCAGGTCCAGCGCTTGGCCGGTGAAGACCAGGTGTCCCACATCGCGATGCGCCTTGTTGGTCCACAGGGCGATGTCCGTGGCCCCACCCAAGATCCGCGCCTGTGGGTGGCGGACCAATTCCGAAGCCAGTTCGTCGCTGCTGCGCGGCGCGCTGAACCCTCGCGACTCACCGTGCGCGGGATCGAATGCGCGGTAGCACAGGGCAGGGCGCGTGCCCCCGCCGCCTTCCGGCAACGAATCCGTGGAGGATGACAAAGCCTGAAGCCGCAGCCGCAAGGCCGTTCGGTCCACCACGGGCCCGGTCATGTCCAGGCTGGCCTGCGCGGCGTCCAGAATAGGCCGGTACCCGGTGCAGCGGCACAGGTTGCCCGACAGGGCATCGGCCCACTCCTGACGCGAGCAGGATCGAACGGGCAGCGCATCGCCGGCAAGGGCGCCAGGCGGTTCCTTCCCCGCACAGCCCCCGCGGTCTTGCAGGTTCTCCCATTGGGTCCACATCGTCATCACGAAGCCCGGTGTGCAGAAGCCGCACTGGCTGCCGTGGTGCTCCACCATCGATTGCTGCACCGGGTGCAGCGTGCCATCGGCGGCGGCAATGTCTTCCACCGTGAACAGGGCCTTGCCGTCCAGCGTGGGCAGGAACATCAGGCAGGCGTTCAGGTTGCGGATCTGCACCGTGCCGTCGCGCTGCAGTTCGGCCACGGCCACCATGCAGGCTCCGCAGTCCCCCTCGTTGCAGCCTTCCTTGGTTCCGGTGCAGCTTGCGTGTTCTCTTAGCCAGGTCAAGACGGTGGTGGTCGGAGGCAAGCCTTGCACCGTCACCGTGTGTCCCCGGTGCAGAAAGTGGATCGGTCGGGTGGTGTCGTCCATGGTGCTACGGTAGCAAACATTCGGGCATGCGCTATCCTGCGGCCGCTTACAAGCCTCATCATGGCAGAAGATACCTGGGCCCTGCGCGGCGATCTCTTGGATTTCACGGGCGAACCTGCCTGGGGTGAGCTCCATCCGGCTGAACTCCGATGGCGCCCCGACCACTGGTTGCTGATCCGGGGTTCGCGCATCGAGTCGGTGCAGGCCGAGCCTCCCGGACCCGAGTGGCGCCGCGTGGACCACGCGGGGCGGCTGATCCTGCCGGGCTTCATCGACACCCACGTCCACTGTCCCCAGATCGATGTGCTGGCCAGCTACGGGACCGAACTGCTGGACTGGCTGGAGAACCACACCTTTCCGGCCGAGGCTCGCTATGCCGATGAGCGCGTGGCGCAACACGGTGCCGAGCGCTTCGTACAGGCCTTGTTCCAACATGGCACCACGGCGGCGCTGGCCTTTTCCACGGTGCACGAGCAGGCCACCCATGCCCTGTTTGATGCCGCGCATCGCCAGGGCATGCGCATGGTGACCGGCAAGGTGCTCATGGACCGACACGTGCCGCTGGCCGTGCGTGATGACGTTCCTCAGGCGCATGCGGCTTGTCGCCGCCTCATCGACCGCTGGCACGGCACCGGCCGATGCGCCTATGCCGTCACGCCGCGGTTCGCGCCGACCTCAAGCGAAGCCCAACTCGCGATGGCTGCCGACCTGATTCGCGAGGACCCCAGCCTGTACCTGCAGACACACGTGGCGGAGAACCAGGACGAGGTGCGGTGGGTGCGCGAGTTGTTCCCTGATGCACGCAGTTATCTGGATGTGTATGCCGCCCGGGGTCTTTTGACGCGACGCACCGTGCTTGCGCACGGCATCTGGCTCAACGGAGTAGACCGCGCGCAGCTGCGCGACGTGGGAGCCACCATCGCGCACAGCCCCACCTCCAACCTGTTTCTGGGCAGTGGCCTGTTCGATTGGAAGCAGGCCCAGGAAGCCGGGGTGCGCGTGGCTGTGGCCAGCGATGTGGGTGGCGGCACGAGCCTGAACCTCCTGCGCAATGTAGCCGCGGCTTACCAGGTGCAGGCCATGCTGGGCCAACGCTTGACGGCCTGGAGCGCGCTTCATGCCATCACCTTGGGGGCCGCACAGGCGCTGGACCTCGACCATGAGTTGGGTCGGCTGGAGCCTGGGGCCGCCGCCGACATCACCGTGTGGGACTGGGCTCAAGACCCTGCCATTGCCCACCGCCTGTCGCTTGCGCGCGGACTGCATGAACGCGTCTTCGCGTGGATGACCCTGGGAGACGAGAGGCTCTTGCGCTCGGTGTTGGTGGCGGGTCAGGAGAAGCGCGTGCGGCTGGATGGGAACACCGGAAATCCGGACACAATCCGCTGACATGGTCTCCACCGTCGCCCCTGATTCCCCGTTGGTGTCTGTGGACGCCGGCGGTGCAGTCGCTCGACTGAGTCTGCGCGGCATCACCAAGCGCTACCCCGC
>JBEAWD010000053.1:0-7145 GCA_041160585.1 Pseudomonadota bacterium
GTGTTGGACTTTGGGTACATTGAATTCATGGGTGCGCGCGTGCGTGTGCACACACAGGCGCGTGCACGCACGCGAGAGGATTGGATTGTAGGCAGGCGCAGAACCCGTCAGACAACCGGAACACAGGAATCGCCAAACGAATGAGCAAGACCCTGATCATTGCCGAGAAGCCCAGCGTGGCACAGGACATCGTGCGCGCGCTGACGCCCACGGTGGGCAAGTTCGAAAAGCATGCCGAGCATTTCGAGAACGACACGCACGTGGTCACATCGGCCGTGGGTCACCTGGTGGAGATCAAGGCGCCGGAGCAATACGACGTCAAGCGCGGCAAGTGGAGCTTTGCGCACCTGCCCGTGGTGCCGCCCCACTTCGAATTGGCACCGATCGACAAGGCCAAGACCCGGCTGAACGCGGTGGTCAAACTGGTCAAACGCAAGGACGTGAGCCGCCTCATCAACGCCTGCGACGCAGGACGCGAGGGCGAGCTGATCTTCCGGCTGATCGTGCAGTACGCGGGGACCGAGAAGAAGCCCATCGAAAAGCCCGTGGAGCGCCTGTGGCTGCAGAGCATGACGCCGCAGGCCATCCGCGAAGGCTTCGACAAGCTGCGCAGCGACGCGCAGATGAAGGGCCTGGCCGATGCGGCGCGCAGCCGCAGCGAAGCCGATTGGCTGGTGGGCATCAACGGCACCCGCGCCATGACGGCCTTCAATTCGCGTGATGGTGGCTTCTTTCTCACCACCGTCGGCCGCGTGCAAACGCCCACGCTGTCGATCGTGGTGGAGCGCGAGGAGCAGATCCGCAAGCACGTGGCACGGCCCTATTGGGAAGTGAAGGCGCAGTTCGATGCACAGGCCGGTCAGTACGAAGGCAAGTGGTTCGACCCAGAGTTCAAGAAGAACGACGACGCCGATCGGCGAGCCGACCGCCTGTGGGACGAAGCCCTGGCACAAGCGGTGGCCACGGCGGCGCGGGCTCAGCCCGCCTCGGTGAAGGAAGAGTCCAAGCCCACCACGCAGGCCTGCCCAGCGCTGTACGACCTCACCACGCTGCAGCGTGAGGCCAACTCACGCTTCGGCTTCTCGGCCAAGACCACCCTGTCGATCGCGCAGGCCCTGTACGAAAAGCACAAGGTGCTGACCTACCCGCGTACCGATTCGCGTCACCTCCCGGAAGACTACCTGGCCACGGTGAAGAACACGGTGTCGATGCTGGCCGACGAGGATTTGCCCGGGCCGCTGCGCGCCCTGTCGGCCCACGCGCGGGTGGCCCTGAACCAGGGCTACATCAAACCCATGAAGAAGGTGTTCGACAACACGAAGGTGTCGGACCACTTCGCCATCATCCCTACCCTGCAGGCACCCAAGAGCCTGACCGAGGTGGAAGCCAAGCTCTACGACCTGGTGGTCAAACGCTTCCTGGCCGTGTTCTTCCCCTCGGCAGAATTCCTGGAAACCACGCGCACCAGCACGGTGGCCGTGTCGGTGCCAGGTGCGGGTGCACAGCAGCACTTCCAGACCAAGGGCAAGGTGCTGGTGAACCCGGGCTGGCTGGCCGTCTACGGCAAGGAGGCGCAAGACGACGACTCCACCCTGGTGGCTGTGGCCGCCGGCGAAGTGGTGCGCGCCGAATCGGTGGACGTGGCGGCCCTGAAAACCAAGCCCCCGGCCCGCTACACCGAGGCCACGCTGCTGTCGGCCATGGAGGGCGCGGGCAAGCTGGTGGACGACGACGAGTTCCGCGAGGCCATGGCCGAAAAGGGCCTGGGCACGCCGGCCACTCGTGCGGCCATCATCGAAGGCCTGATCAACGAGAAGTACATGCTGCGAGACGGCCGTGAGATGGTGCCCACGGCCAAGGCCTTCCAGCTGATGACGCTGCTGCGCGGGCTGGGGGTGGAAGACCTGACCAAGCCTGAATTGACTGGCAACTGGGAGTACCAGCTGGCCCAGATGGAACACGGGCAGCTCTCGCGCGACGCCTTCATGGGCGAGATCGCGCGCATGGCCGAGCGCATCGTCAAGAAGGCCAAGGAGTACGACCGCGACACCATACCGGGTGACTATGTGACGCTGTCTGTGCCGTGCCCGAACTGCGGTGGCGTGGTGAAGGAAAACTACCGCCGCTATGCTTGCACGGGCCCCTCGTCCGCCGATGGCGAAGGCTGCGGCTTTTCCATCACCAAGATCCCCGCGGGCCGCGCCTTCGAAGTGGCCGAGGCCGAGGCCTTCCTGCGGGACAAGCGCATCGGCCCGCTGGAAGGCTTTCGTTCCAAGGCCGGCTGGCCCTTCACGGCCGAACTTCAATTGGTGCGCGATGAAGAACTGGGCAACTGGAAGCTCGAATTCGACTTCGGCGAAGACGCCAAGGCAGCCGAGGGAGACGGCGAGCCGGTGGATTTCAGCGGCCACACCAGCCTGGGCGCCTGCCCCAAGTGCAAAGGGCATGTGTACGAGCACGGGGCGAACTATGCGTGCGAGCACACGACAGGCGTGGCCACGTGTGACTTCAAGAGCGGCAAGATCATCCTGCAGCAGCCCGTGCCGCCGGAGGAAATGACGCGCCTGCTCAACACCGGCAAGACCGCCTTGCTGGAGAACTTCGTGTCCAACAAGACGAGGCGCAAGTTCAAGGCTTTCCTGGCCTGGGATGCCAAGGCTGGCAAGGTCGGCTTCGAGTTCGAACCCCGCGCGCCACGGGTCCCAGCCAAAAAGGCGGCTGCCAAGAAGAGCGCGTGACCCTCGACATCTTCTTCAAGCTCTTGGTGCTGGTGGCCGTGGTGGGCGCTGGCTGGTATGCCGGGCGAACGCCCCTGATGGCCGGGCCTGAACCGGTCAAGGCCATCAGCACGCTGGCGTTCTACCTGCTGATTCCGGCCCTGCTGTTCCGGACCATGGCCACGGTGGACCTGGCCCATCTTCCTTGGGCGACGCTCCTGGCCTTCTTTGGGCCCACCACCGCCTGGGTGCTGGTGGTGTATGCCTATCACCGGTGGCGGCAACAGCGGGCATCGGTGGCGCCGACTGCACCGGTGGGTCTCCCCGGGGGTGCGCATCCGGCAGTCCATGAGCGCGAGGCGGCCACGCCGGCCACCCGCAGCATGATGTGCAGCTTTGGCAACACGCTGCAGGTAGGCCTTCCCCTGGTGGCGTCGCTCTTCGGTGATGCCGGCTTGGCCATCCACGTGGCCATCATCAGCCTGCACGCCCTGACCCTGCTTACGGTGGCCACGGTGCTGGCCGAAGTCGACATAGCGCGGGCACGGCATGCCGTGGTGGGTGGCAACCTGTGGGGAACGGTCAAGCAGACGGTACGCAACACGCTGATCCACCCGGTGATCCTGCCGGTGGTGGCCGGCATGGGCTGGAACCTGCTGGGCCTACCGGTGCCGCAACCCATGGACGAGGCACTGCAGCTGCTGGCGTCGGGCGTGGTGCCGCTGTGCCTGGTGATGATCGGTCTGTCCCTGGCCCACTACGGCATCGAAGGCTATGCCCGCGTGGCGGTGGCCTGCACCGTGGGCAAGATGCTGGTGATGCCGGTGGTGGTGTTGGTGGCCGCGCATTGGGGCCTGGGTCTTTCGGGACTGCCACTGACGGTGATCGTGCTGGTGGCGTCGCTGCCCACGGGCAGCAACGCGCTGCTGTTCGCGCAACGCTACCAAACGCAGGTACCCCAGGCCACGGCCACCATCGTGGTGGGCACGGTGGCCTTTGCCGCCCTGGCGCCGATGTGGCTGCAGGTGCTGAGCCTTCTTTAGCGCAGCGGCGCGGTACCTGCGCGACAATTCGGGAATGAACGCTCCCGCTGACATCGCCGTGTACATGACCGGCCTGGGCCGCGCCGCGCGCCAGGCCAGCGTGCGCATGGCAAAGGCCGGTACGCACGAAAAAGACACCGCGCTGCTCGCCTTGGCCCAAGGCCTTCGCGCGCAGACGGCCGAACTGATGCAGGCCAATGCCCGCGACATCGAAGCCGCGCAGTCCGCAGGCCTTGCCGCGCCGATGGTGGACCGCCTGCGTCTGACCGCCCAGGTGATCGACACCGTGGCGCAGGGCTGCGAGCAGTTGGCCGCCATGCCCGACCCCATCGGCGAAATCACCGGTGTCAAGCGCAGGCCCTCGGGCATCAGCGTGGGGCAGATGCGCGTGCCGCTGGGCGTGTTCGGCATGATCTACGAGAGCCGGCCCAATGTGACCATCGAGGCTGCGAGCCTGGCCATCAAGAGCGGCAACGCCTGCATCCTGCGCGGGGGCTCCGAAGCGATCCACTCGAACCTGGCTCTGTGGCGCTGCGTGCAAGCCGCCCTGCAGACCGCTGGCTTGCCGGCACAAGCGGTACAGCTGGTGGAAACGACCGACCGCGCCGCCGTGGGGCGCCTGATCACCATGCCCGAACAGGTGGATGTCATCATCCCTCGCGGGGGCAAAGGCCTGATCGAGCGCATCAGCGCCGAGGCGCGTGTGCCGGTCATCAAACACCTGGACGGCAACTGCCACACCTACATCGACGAGCAGGTCGACCTGGATCTGGCCGTGCGCGTGACGGACAACGCCAAGACGCAGAAGTACAGCCCCTGCAACGCCACCGAATCCCTGTTGGTGCACGCCGCGCAGGCCGCCGCTTTCCTGCCCCGCATCGGCGCGCTTTGGGCGGACAAGGGCGTGGAGATGCGCTGCGACGCCGCTGCCGCCGCGCACCTGGCTGCCGTTAATGGCGCCCGTGTCATCGCTGCCACCGAGCAGGATTGGGCCGAGGAGTATCTGGCCCCCATCGTCAGCGTGAAGGTGGTGCAAAGCCTGGACGAGGCCATCGCCCACATCAACACGTATGGGTCGCACCACACCGATGCCATCCTCACCACGAACCACCCCAACGCCATGCGCTTCCTGCGCGAGGTGGACTCCGCCAGTGTGATGGTCAATGCCAGCACGCGCTTTGCCGATGGCTTCGAATACGGGCTGGGCGCGGAGATCGGTATCTCCACCGACAAATTCCACGCGCGCGGCCCCGTGGGCCTGGAGGGCCTGACCTCGCAGAAGTGGGTGGTGCTGGGGCAAGGCGAGATTCGCACATGAGCACCGCTTTGGTTCTGTTCTCCGGCGGTCAGGATTCCACTGTCTGCCTGGCCTGGGCCTTGGACCGCTACGAACGCGTGGAGACCATCGGATTCGACTACGGTCAACGCCACCGGGTCGAGCTTGAGTGCCGCGGTGTGGTCCGACAGGCGATCTCGCAGGCCTTCCCCCAATGGGGCGCCAAGCTGGGCGATGACCACCTGCTGGACCTGGGGCTGCTGGGGCAGATCAGCCACACGGCGCTGACCGCGGAGCGCGCCATCGAAATGCAGGCCAACGGCCTGCCCAACACCTTCGTGCCCGGGCGCAACCTGCTGTTCCTGAACCTGGCCTCGGTGGTGGCATACCGGCGCGGGGCCAGCGTGTTGGTGGGCGGCATGTGCGAGACCGACTACTCGGGCTACCCCGATTGCCGCGACAACACGCTCAAGGCCCTGCAGGTGGCGCTCAGCCTGGGACTGGACACGCCGATGACGGTCGAGACCCCGCTGATGTTCATCGACAAGGCCCAAACCTGGGCACTCAGTGAGGCCTTGGGTGGGGCTGCGCTGCAGCACATCGTGCGCGAGCACACCCACACCTGCTACCTGGGCGTGCGCGATGTGCAGCACGAGTGGGGCCGGGGTTGCGGCACCTGCCCGGCCTGCGATCTGCGGGCCAAGGGTTGGCAGCGTTATCAGTCGGCTGCCTCGGCCGGCCCGGCCCCTCGGCCCTGACACTCTGACACCCTGCAAGCTCGATGGATTCCGTTCAATGGACCATGCTCGGCATCGTCGCGGTGCTGTTCTTCTGGATGCTGGGTGCCTACAACCGGCTGCAGCGCATGCGCAACGAAATCGGCAAGGCTGCTCAGCAGATCGAAGAGGCGGTGCAGCGGCGCGATGAGCTGATCGGGGGCCTGCTGGCCCTGTTGAGGCCAGTGGCATCCCACGCGGTGGATGCCACGTCGCTTCGCGCGGTGGACGAGGCCAGCAGCGCCATCCTGGCTGCCTCGGAGATCTTGCGCAACAAACCCACCGATGCCCAAACGCCCATGCGCGTGGCCGTGGCCGAGGTGGGGCTGCAGGCGGCGTTGTCGGCAGTGATCGCCGAAGTCGAGCGCGACCCGGCCTTGCGTCTTTCACCGGGCATGCTCGAGCGGCTGGCCGGCATCAGCGAGGCCGAGCGCAAGATGCGATTCGGGCGCCAGCTCTACAACGAAGCTGTGAAGGTCTACAACGCCGCGCTGCAGCAGTGGCCCACGCGGCTGCTGCGCCGCCTGTTCGACCTGTCAGAAGCTGCGACGATCTGAGGCCGCGCCGATGTGAGGCCGCGGCGGGGGGCGCTAGCGGTCACCGACCACGGCCGCGGTGGCCAGCATCTCTTCGAACAGGGCCATGGTCACATGGCCCGAGACGGAATACGGATCCAGGCTGGGCGTCTCAGAGTACTTCAGCAGCGTGGCGGTGTTGATGCGCGCCATGTTCACCTGCCCCATCGTCCAACCCGAAAAGCGGCGTTGGCTGACTTCCTCGTAAACCAGCAGCACCACATCGGTGTGGCGTGCATCGGCCAGGATGCGCTGGTACAAGCGATTCACAGCAGCACGGCCGCCTTCGAGCACCTGGATGAACAGCCCCTCGGAATGGCACAGCATCCCAGTGATGCCGGCCTGACCGTTGTGGCTGCGGCATTGGCGCAGCAACAAAGACAGCTCTTCGGAGTCCACCCCCGCGGCAGCACGGCTGCAGTACATCAGACGCACGAGCATCGTGGTTCCTAGCTGCGGTTCTTGTTGGCCATCAGTGACAGGAACTCGCGACGCAGGTCGGCGTCACGCAGGAAGGCCCCGCGCATCACCGAGTTCGTCATCACCGACTCGTCGTCCTTCACACCGCGCCAATGCATGCAGAAGTGGTCGGCTTCCATCACGATGGCCAGCCCATCGGGCTTGACCCGGTTCTGAAGTTCCTCGGCCAACATGATGACCGCCTCTTCCTGGATCTGGGGCCGGCTCATCACCCAATCGCAGATGCGGGCGTACTTGCTCAAGCCGATCAGGTTGGAGAACTCGTTGGGCATGATGCC
>JBEAWD010000115.1:0-5350 GCA_041160585.1 Pseudomonadota bacterium
AAGGCGCGTCTTTGCTGAATATTTGGCGGAGCGGACGGGGCTCGAACCCGCGACCCCCGGCGTGACAGGCCGGTATTCTAACCAACTGAACTACCGCTCCGCGCGGTGGTGGCGTTCCAGGTTGCCCTGCAAGTGCCACCCAACTTGGCGTCCCCTAGGGGATTCGAACCCCTGTTACAACCGTGAAAGGGTCGTGTCCTAGGCCTCTAGACGAAGGGGACTTGGTTCTTTCACCGCCTTCACGATGCGCCACCGGCGTACCACTTGTGGTGGTGGAGGTAAGCGGGATCGAACCGCTGACCTCTTGCATGCCATGCAAGCGCTCTCCCAGCTGAGCTATACCCCCGAAATCCTGTCAGTTACTGAAGGACTTGTGAAGGTGATGCACCGTTCAAGCAAGACCGCCAGTCTAGCATATTTTTCAAACGTCCCGCAAGCGCTTGAGGGCTTCTTCACGGGCGAAGAGGGCCAGTACCGCGTCCACCGAGGGGGTCTGCACCCGGCCACAAACCAGCAGGCGCAAGGGCATGGCCAGTGCGGGCATCTTCAGCCCAAATTCACCCAGCGTTTGCTTGAGCGCTGCGGCCACACCCTCCTTGGTCCACTCACATGAGGCCAAGCGCTCGCGCAGCGTACGCAGGGCCGGCACCACCGCATCGGTTACATGCTGTGCGCGCTCCTCGACCGAGGGGATGGGCGCCAAGTGGTACAGCTGTACCCAATCCGCCAACTCCAAGGTGGTGCTGCAACGGTCCTTGAACAAAGCGCATTGCGCCACCAAGGTGTCGTCATGGGCCACGGATAAGCCACGCCGCTGCAACTGCTGCTGCACCAGGACCGCCAGCCTCACATCGTCAGCCTGCTTGATGTACTGCGCGTTGACCCAAGCCAACTTGGCCGGGTCCCACTGCGCGGGGCTCTTGGCCAAGTGCGTGCCATCGAACCATTGAACCATCTGCTCCTGGGTGAACAGTTCGTCGTCACCGTGGCTCCAGCCAAGCCGCGCCAGGTAGTTCAGCATGGCCTCTGGCAGATAGCCCCCCTCTTCATAGGCCGTCACGCTGACCGCACCGCGCCGCTTGGACAGCTTCAGCCCATCGTCGCCCAGGATGATGGGACAGTGCCCGAAAGCCGGTAACGCAGCGCCCAGGGCGCGGTAGATGTTGATCTGCCAGGGCGTGTTGTTGATGTGTTCGTCACCACGAAAGACGTGGGTGATGCACATGTCCCAATCGTCCACCACCACAGCGAAGTTGTAGGTCGGAATGCCCAGCGAGCCCACCGCAGCGTCATCCGCCGCAGGCCGCAGGATGATCAAGTCGTCGATTTCCTCGTTGGAAATGCTGATCGGACCCTTGACCAAATCGTCCCACGTCACCACGCCATGCAGGGGGTTTGCAAACCTCACCACCGGCTTCACACCGGCCGGGGGCTGAGGAAGCACCTTGCCGGGCGCGGGTCGCCAGCGGCCGTCATAGCGGGTCTTCTCGCCGCGAGCCTTCTGTTGCTCGCGCATCTCGTCCAGTTCAGCCGGCGTGCACCAGCAGCGGTAAGCTGTACCGGCAGCGATCATCTGCTCCACGACCTCGTGGTACCGCTCCAAGCGTTGCATCTGATAGATCGGGCCTTCGTCGTAATCCAGCCCCAGCCACTGCATGGATTGCAGGATCTGTTCCACCGAATCTTGAGTGGACCGCGCCACATCGGTGTCCTCGATGCGCAGGATGAATTGGCCGCCAAAGTGGCGGGCGTAGGCCCATGAGTACAGCGCCGTGCGCGCCGTACCCAGATGTAGGAATCCAGTGGGAGATGGCGCGATGCGCGTTCGGATCGAGGTGGTCATCGGTTCTAAAGATGGGTTCCAGGGTCAACTGCGCCACGCCCAAGCACAGGCGGCCGCAGATCCCGTCAGGCAGTCAGCGCATCCAACCCGCGCGCCAGGTCAGCCTTCAGATCGTCCAGGTCTTCAAGCCCCACGGCCACCCGAATCATGCCCTGCGTAATGCCGGCGGCTTCGCGCTGCGCCTCACTCAATCGGCCGTGCGAGGTGCTGGCCGGATGGGTGATGGTGGTCTTGGTGTCACCCAAGTTGGCGGTGATGGAACAAATTCGCGTGGCGTCGATGGTGGTAAAGGCATTGGCGCGGGCCGCCGCTGCACCCTCCCCCTTCACGGTGAAGCTCACCACTGCCCCACCGCAGCCACGCTGCTGCTGCATGGCCAGTGCGTGCTGGGGATGCGAGGCCAGACCTGGGTGATAGACGCGGGCCACCTGGGGTTGATCCTCAAGCCACTGCGCCAAGGCCAACGCGCGTTCGCTTTGCGCCTGCATGCGAATGCCGAGGGTCTCCATGCCCTTGAGCACGACCCACGCATTGAAGGGCGACAGGCTCATGCCGGCAGAGCGCATCACCGGCACAAAGCGCTCCTCCACCAGTTCGGCAGCGCCGCAGACCGCGCCAGCCACCACACGGCCCTGCCCGTCCAGGTACTTGGTGCCGGAATGGATCACCAGATCCGCGCCAAACTCCACGGGGCGCTGCAGCGCCGGGGTACAGAAACAGTTGTCCACCGCAAACCAAGCCCCCGCCGCGCGCGCGATGTCGGCCAAGGCTGCCATGTCGCACACCTCGGTCAGCGGGTTGCTGGGCGTTTCCGCGAACAGCAGCTTGGTGTTGGGCTGCACCGCGCGCTTCCACTCGCCCACATCGGTTTGCGACACGAAGGTACTTTGAACACCGAACTTGCCGAACTCTCCCTGGATCAGCTTGATGGTGGAGCCGAACACGCTGCGCGAACACACCACGTGGTCACCGGCCTTCAGAAGGCCCATCACCAGCAGCATCACCGCGGCCATGCCGCTGGAAGTGGCGATGCAGGCACCCGTGCCTTCAAGCGCCGCCAGGCGCCGCTCCATCATGCTCACCGTCGGGTTGGAGAAGCGGGAGTAAACGAAAGCCTCTTCCTCGTTGGCAAACCGCCGCGCCGCCGCCTCAGCGCTCGGATGCACGAAGCTGCTGGTGAGGAACAGGCCTTCGGAGTTCTCCCCCCATTGCGACGGCGGAAGGCCTTCGCGCACGGCCAAAGTATCGAGGCGCACATCGGCCGGCAGCCGCGTGTTGCCCCAGGCACAGCCATCATGGCTTGCCGGTGGGTTGGTCGCAGCCTCGGCACGCTTGTCGTGGTCGGACATCACGCTCCCTCCTGCGCTGCATTGGGAAGCGCCAATCGCCCACGACCTGGGCCCTCTTCTTCTTCGGCCTGCGACTTTCGCTGGGCTGCCATCGCGGCAAAGTCACCCACGCTGACATCGCCCGTGATGTAGTGCCCATCAAAACAAGAGGCTTCAAAGCTGGCGATCTTCGGGTTCAACTGCCTGACGACACGCTTCATCGCCTCCACATCCTGGTAGATCAGGGCATCGGCGCCGATGAAGGCACGGATCTCTTCGACCGTCCGGTCGTGGGCGATCAACTCTTCCCGGGTCGGCATGTCAATGCCGTACACGTTGGGAAACCGCACCGGGGGCGCTGCGGAGGCCATATAGACCTTTCGTGCACCGGCCTCGCGTGCCATCTGCACGATTTCCTTGCTGGTGGTGCCCCGCACAATGGAATCGTCCACCAGCAGCACATTGCGCCCCTTGAACTCGCTGGTGATGGCGTTGAGCTTCTGACGCACGCTCTTCTTGCGCATCCCTTGTCCCGGCATGATGAAGGTCCGCCCCACATAGCGGTTCTTGACGAATCCTTCCCGATAAGGCCGGCCCAACTCCACCGACAGCTGCATCGCCGATGGCCGACTGCTCTCTGGGATGGGGATCACGACGTCGATATCTGAGGGCGGCATCACGGAAATCACCCGCTGCGCCAGGCTCTGGCCCATGTTGACCCTGGCCTGGTACACCGACACGCCATCGATCACCGAATCGGGTCGCGCCAGGTACACGTACTCGAATATGCAGGGGTTGAGCACGGTCCGTTCGGCGCAGGCCTGGGCATGGACCCGGCCCTTGAGATCGATGAACAGGGCCTCTCCCGGCGCTACATCGCGCACCACCTTGTAGCCACTGCCGTCCAACGCCACGCTCTCGCTGGCCACCATCACATCCTGGCCTTCGGGTGTGTCGGCCACGCCGTACACCAGGGGCCGAATGCCGTAGGGGTCGCGAAAGGCCAAGAGGCCATGTCCCGCAATCAGGACGACCACGGCATAAGAGCCCTTGATGCGCTTGTGTACACCGCTGACCGCCTTGAACACCAGATCGGGTGTCAGCCGCACATCACGCGCCACGCCTTCGAGCTCGTGGGCCAGGATGTTGATCAACACCTCGGTATCGCTCTCGGTGTTCAGGTGCCGGCGGTCGATGTCGAACAGCTCGCGCTTGAGCGCCGCTGCATTCGTGAGGTTGCCGTTGTGCACCAGCACGATGCCGTAGGGCGCATTCACGTAGAACGGCTGCGCCTCTTCCTCGCTGTAGGCATTGCCGGCCGTGGGGTATCGGACTTGACCGAGGCCCATGTTGCCACCCAGGGCGCGCATGTTGCGGGTACGGAACACATCACGGACCATGCCGCGGGCCTTGTGCATGAAGTACTTGTCCCCCTGCATCGTCACGATACCGGCGGCGTCCTGCCCGCGGTGCTGCAGCAACAGCAGCCCGTCGTAGATCAGCTGGTTCACCGCCGTTTGGGACATCACGCCCATGATCCCGCACATCGACTCGTTCCCCCTGTTCGCCGCTACTTTCCGTTGAGCACGTCGCGCGCCTTCTCGGGAATCTGTTCCTGCACCCGCTCCACCAGGCCATCGGGCCAGAAAGGCCGCAGCCCCTCGATCAAGTGCTCCAGCCAAATGCGCCCCTGTGAAGCCTGCCAGCCCTCATGGTGCTTCAGTGGCGTCCAGGCCACCAACGTCGCCACCACCAACAGGATCAGCACACCCCGCACGGCGCCGAAGGCAGCGCCACCCAAACGGTCGGGCACCTGCAGCGGCGTGGCATGCACCACTCGGCGCAGCAACCGTGCGGCCACCGCCCATCCCACCAGGATCAGGATGAACAGCAGCAGGAAGGCACCGCCCCTGCCAAGCTCAGGGCTGTAGCCCTGCAGCGTCCACTCAGCCGTGAGCCAGGGGGCGAAGCGCTGCGCGCCCACATAGGCCACCACCCATCCCAAGAGCGACGCGGCCTCATAAACGAACCCCCGCCATACGCCAACGCCCGCGGAGACCGCCAACACGATCAGCATGGCCACGTCCACAGCGGGCATGTCCAGGAGCTGCATCGCGAGTCGGCGCCCTTACAACTGAAGCAGCGAGGCCGCCACGCCCGCGGCCTTGATCTTGTTCTG
>JBEAWD010000131.1:0-12117 GCA_041160585.1 Pseudomonadota bacterium
CCCATCATCCGCATGCTCAATGCCCTGCTCACACAAGCCGCCAAGGACGGGGCCAGCGACATCCACATCGAACCTTATGAGCGGGCCAGTTCGGTTCGCTTTCGGGTAGACGGTACCCTGCGTGAAGTGGTGCAGCCCAACCGCGCCCTGCATGCCGCCTTGATCTCTCGCCTGAAGATCATGGCCGAACTCGACATCGCCGAAAAGCGCCTGCCACAGGACGGCCGCATATCGCTGCGCATCGGGGGTCGTGCGGTCGACGTGCGCGTGTCCACCTTGCCCAGCGCCCACGGCGAGCGGGCCGTGCTGAGGCTGCTGGACAAGGGCGAAGCCCAGTTCTCGCTGTCGGGCCTGGGCATGAGCGATGCCATTCTCAAGCCCTTTGAGGCGCTGGTTCACCAGCCCCATGGGATCGTGCTGGTCACCGGGCCCACGGGCAGCGGCAAGACCACCACCCTGTACGCGGCGCTTCAGACACTGGATACCGCCACGACCAATGTGCTCACGGTCGAAGACCCAATCGAGTATGAACTGCCGGGCATTGGGCAGACACAGGTCAACGGCAAGATCGACCTGACCTTCGCCAAGGCCCTGCGGGCCATCCTTCGGCAAGACCCCGACGTGATCATGATCGGCGAGATCCGCGACTACGAAACGGCGCAGATCGCCATCCAGGCCTCTCTCACTGGACACCTGGTGCTGGCCACGCTGCACACCAACGACTCGCCCAGCGCCGTCACGCGCCTGACCGACATGGGCGTCGAGCCTTTCCTCTTGTCGAGTTCACTGCTGGGCGTGCTGGCCCAGCGACTGGTGCGGGTGTTGTGCACCCACTGCAAGCGACAGGATGAGCAGGGCCTGTGGCATCCCGTGGGCTGCGCCGAATGTGGCCATACCGGCTACAAGGGCCGCACCGGCGTTTATGAACTCATGACCGCCGATGCCCAGGTGCGCGAACACATCCACAACCGCGCAGCCGAGAGCCTCCTGGCCCAGGCGGCGGTCTCCGGCGGCCTGAGGCCCATGCGCGACGACGGGCATCGCCTGGTGCGCCTGGGCATCACGTCGGCCGAAGAGGTGCTGCGGGTGACCCGCGAGTAGCCACGCCTGCGATGCCCGCCTACCGCTTCGAAGCCCTGGACCTGCAGGGCCACACCGTCAGGGACCTGATCGAGGCCGACAGCGAGCGCGCAGCGCGCCAGTCGCTGCGTTCAAGGCAGTTGTTGCCCATCTCGGTGTCGGCGGTGTCGGCAGTGTCGGCCGGTGACGAGGTGAGCGGGCGTCATACCTTTGGACTTCGGCGCGTGTTCACGCCCGCGTCGCGAACGGTGTGGACGCGGCAGTTGGCCGGTCTGCTGGTGTCGGGCTTGCCGCTGGAGCGCGCATTGACCGCCCTGATGGAAGAGGCCGAAGCCCGACCGCAGCGTGAACTGCTGGCCCTGCTGCGCAGCGAGGTGAATGCCGGTGCGCCCTTCGCACAGGCCCTGGCACGCGCGCCTCGAGAATTCGATTCGGTCTACCGTGCGGTGGTGGCCGCCGGTGAACAGACCGGTGCCTTAGGACAGGTGCTGGAGAGCCTGGCCGACGACCTGGAAGCCCAGCAGGCGCTGAAGGGCAAGCTGCTGGCCGCCACGCTCTACCCGGCCATCGTGTCGATCCTGTCGGTGGTGATCGTCGTGTTTCTGGTGACTTATGTGGTGCCGCAGGTGGCCAGCGTGTTCGCGGGCTCCAAGCGTTCACTTCCCGGCCTGACGGTGTTCATGCTGGCCGTCAGCGGCTTCATCCGCCACCAGGGCTGGCTGCTGCTGATCCTGGGCGCGTGCGCGGGATTGGGACTGCACCTGGCGCTGAAACTGCCCGCCATCGCCCTGCGGGCCGATGCCGCTTGGTTGCGCCTGCCCTTGGTCGGCCGCCTGGCCCGTGGCTACAACGCCGCCCGCTTTGCCGGGACACTGGCCATGCTGGCGGCCGCCGGCGTGCCCATCTTGAAGTCGCTGCAGGCCGCAGCCGACACCCTGTCGAACCGGGCGATGAAGGCCGACGCCCTGCAAGCCCTGGTGCAGGTACGCGAAGGTGCGCCCCTGGCCAGTGCCCTGGCCGACAAGCGGCGCTTCCCCGGCCTGCTGGCGATGTTCGCGCGGCTGGGTGAGCAAACAGGTAACCTGCCCTTGATGCTGCAGCGCGCTGCGGGGCAACTGAGCGGGGAGGTGCAGCGGCGCGCCATGGCGCTGGCCACGGTGCTGGAGCCCCTGCTGATCGTGGGCATGGGGGGCATGGTGATGCTGATCGTGCTGGCGGTGCTGCTGCCCATCATCGAGCTCAACACCTGGGTGCGGTGAGCGGTCTGCCCCACCCCGACCCAGCGGGAAGCGCACCGGATGCCCATGCGGTGGCTCACGCCTTGAGCCTGTGGCGGTCTAAGGTATTTCCATGAGCACCCTGCTGGACGGCCGACTGATCGTGGCGATCTCCTCACGCGCCCTGTTCGACTTTGAGGAAGAGAACCGGGTGTTTGAATCCCAGGCCCATGGCGCCTACCAGAGCCTGCAGCGCGAGCGCCTGAACCAGCCCGCCGCACCCGGCGTGGCCTTTCCCCTGGTGCGCAAGCTGCTCGCCTTCAACGCGCTGGGCCCCCTGGTGGAGGTCGTCATCCTGTCGCGAAACGATCCGGTCTCCGGCTTGCGGGTCTTCCGCTCGGCCAAGCACTACGGGCTGCCGATCGAGCGCGGCGTCTTCACGCGTGGGCGCAGCCCCTGGCGCTATCTGCGCTCCATTCGGCCGCACCTCTTCCTGTCCACCCATGAAGCCGATGTGCGCAGTGCGCTGGCTGCCGGTGTGCCTGCCGCCCGGGTCCTGCCCGAATCCGCGCCCGCCTCGGCCGAACACCCCCACGAGGTGCGGATCGCCTTCGATGGCGACGCGGTTCTGTTCTCAGACGAAGCCGAAAGGGTGTACCGCGAAGGCGGGCTCGATGCGTTTCAGGCGCACGAGCGTGAGCGCGCGTCGCAGCCGCTGCCTGGTGGGCCGTTCAAGCCTTTCCTGCAGGCACTGCACCGCCTGCAGCAATGGCCCGGTGCCGAGGGCCGTATTCGCACCGCCTTGGTCACCGCCCGCTGTGCACCCGCGCACGAACGCGCCATCCGCACCCTGATGGACTGGGATGTCGACATCGACGAAGCCTTGTTCCTGGGTGGGTTGGCCAAAGGGGCCTTCCTGCGGGAGTTTCAACCCGATCTCTTCTTTGATGACCAAACCGGTCATGTCGAGAATGCTGCGGCCCACGTGCCGTCGGGCCATGTGGCCGCCGGCGTGGCCAATGAAGTCAGACCGGACGGTCCGAGCCAAAGCGCCTGAGGGCGTTCAGGTCCATGACCTTCAAGCCCCCGTACACCACCTGAATCAGCCCTTCCCGGGCCAGCGCCTTCAGGGACTCGTTGACCCGCTGGCGCGACAGGCCCACCAGGTAGGCCAGCTCCTGCTGCGTGATGCGCAGCGTCTGCCGCACCAGCGGATACAGAACCGGGTTGAAGAGTGCAGCCAGGCTTCGGGCCACGCGCACGTCGGGGTCGGTGATCCGGTCGACTTCTCGCGCCGCGATGAACTGCCCCAGGCGCTCGTTGAGCTGGTTCATCACATAGCCGTTGAAGGGGATGCTGGTCTCCAGCAGCCAGTGAAAGGTGGGCGCCGGCAGTCCCGCCACCCATGTGCGCCGCAGGGCCTCGATGTTGTAGCGGTAACTCTCGCGCTTGAGCAGCGTGCCTTCGCCAAACCATGCGCCAGGCGGAATGCCGGTGAAGGTGATGGAAACCCCCACGGAGGCGTCGTTGCTCATCTTCATGAGGCCATCGATGACGCCGAACCAGAAGTTGGCAGGCCGGCCGATCTTGCAGATGAAGTCACCAGGCTGCGCGTCCACCACCCGCAGGTCCGACATGGCCCTTTCGCGTTGCTCAGGGCTGAGCAAGCGCATCCACGGAATGTCGGCGGCCTCCCGCTCATCGAGCCCGCGTGCGCGCTGGATCAGGGGCAATTTCCCCCGAACCTGTAAGACTGAAGAAAGACCTGAGGACAAAGCGAGAAAACCTAGGGAAATCACCGCCCAAAAACCGAAGCAATTGTCGCCCAAACGACAGCAAGGCGTCAAAGCCTCGCTTTAGCATCTGCCTGTTTCATGAACATGGAGGCGCTCGGTGGCATCCACCTTCGTCCAACTCCTGCTGGAGCACGCTGCCCAGCGCCCGAACGCAGCAGCCTTGCGCGAAAAGGAATACGGCATCTGGCAAACGACCAGTTGGGGTGCGTTGGCCGAGTTGGTCGAGGCACTGGCCGGCGGCTTGGCCGCCGCTGGCTTGCAACGCGGCCAGCACATCGTGGTGATCGGTGACAACCGGCCACGCCTGTATGCCTCGATGCTGGCCGCGCAGGCGCTCGGCGCCATTCCCGTGCCGCTGTACCAGGATGCGGTGGCCACCGAATACACCTTCCCCATCAACAACGCCGAGGTCGCCTTCGCCGTGGTGGAAAACCAGGAGCAGGTGGACAAGCTGCTGGAGCTTCGCGAGCAATGCCCGCAACTGGCCCACATCTGGTTCGACGACGAACGCGGCTTGCGCAAGTACGATGAGCCCGGTTTGGCTTCTTTGAACAGCCTGATCGAGGCGGGGCAGGCGTTCAATGCCACACACAGTGGCTTCTTCGAAGCCGAGGTGAACAAGGTGCGGCCACAGGACGTGGCGGCCATGTTCTTCACCTCCGGCACCACCGGCAACCCCAAGGGTGTGGTGCATACCCACCACACCCTGCTGGACCGCGCGCGCGCCGGCGCCGACTTCGACCGGCTGAGCGCCGACGAAGAGGTGCTGGCCTATCTGCCACCGGCCTGGATCGGGCAAAACATCTTCAGCTACGCCCAGTGGCTGGCCTGTGGCTATGTGGTGAACTGTCCGGAAAGCGGCGCCACGGTGATGATCGATCTCAAGGAGATCGGCCCCACCTACTACTTCGCGCCGCCCCGAATCTTTGAAGGCCTGCTCACCAGCGTGATGATCCGCATGGAAGACGCCAGCGCCATCAAGCGGCGGCTCTTTCATTACTTCATGGACGTGGCGCGCCGCGTGGGCCCTCAGTTGATGGACGGCAAGTCCGTGGGCGTGGCCGACACGCTGCTGTACAAGCTGGGCGACCTGCTGGTCTATGGGCCGCTGCGCAACACCCTGGGCCTTTCGCGGGTGCGCGTGGCCTACACGGCCGGCGAGGCCATCGGCCCGGACCTGTTCAATTTCTACCGCGCCATCGGCGTGAACCTCAAGCAGCTCTACGGTTCCACCGAAACCGCCGTGTTCGTGTGCCTGCAGCCCGATCACGAAGTGCGCAGCGACACGGTGGGCGTGCCCATCAATGGCGTGGAGATCAAGCTCTCCGAGTCGGGCGAAATCCTGGTGAAGTCGCCCGGCCTGCTCAAGGAGTACTACAAGAATCCGGCAGCCACTGCCGAAGTCTTGACCGCCGACGGCTGGTACCACACCAGCGATGCTGGCTTCATCGACAGCCACGGCCACCTCAAGATCATCGACCGCGTCAAGGATGTGGGCCGCATCATGGGTGGCCCCAACGACGGCGCCATGTTCGCGCCCAAGTACGTCGAGAACAAGCTCAAGTTCTTCCCCTTCATCAAGGAAGCCGTGGCTTTCGGTGACCGGCGAGAGAAGGTGTGCGCCTTCATCAACATCGACTTTGAAGCGGTAGGCAACTGGGCTGAAAAGCGCAACCTGCCCTACGCGGGCTACACCGACCTGGCCGGCAAGCCCGAGACCTACGAACTCATCCGCGATTGCGTGGAAAAGGTCAACGCCGACCTGGCCCAAGACGACAAACTGGCCGGCAGCCAGATCAGCCGGTTCCTGGTGCTGCACAAGGAACTTGACGCCGACGACGGCGAGATGACCCGCACGCGCAAGGTCAAGCGCGGCTTCATCAACGACAAGTACCAGGTACTCGTTGATGCGATGTACGGCGGCAAGTCCGAGCAGTTCATCGAGACGCAGGTGAAGTTCGAGGACGGCCGCACCGGCCAGGTGTCGGCCACGCTGAAGATCTCCGACGTCAAGACGTTCCCGTCCGTTCAGAAAGCCGCCTGAGTTTCACCATGTCAGACAAACGCATCGGCGACGTCATACTCGACGTCAAGAACATCTCGCTGAGCTTTGGCGGCGTCAAGGCGCTCACCGACATCAGCTTCAATGTGCGCGAGCATGAGATCCGCGCCATCATCGGCCCCAACGGTGCCGGCAAGAGTTCGATGCTCAACTGCATCAACGGCGTGTACACGCCGCAGCAGGGCACGATCACCTTTCGGGGGCAGACCTTCGACCACATGAACTCGCGCCAGGTGGCCGAGATGGGTGTGGCCCGCACCTTCCAGAACCTCGCGCTCTTCAAGGGCATGAGCGTGATCGACAACATCATGACCGGCCGCAACCTGAAGATGAAGACCAACATCTTCCAGCAGGCCATTCGGATCGGCGCATCCGCCCGCGAGGAAGCCGAGCACCGCGAGTTCGTCGAACACATCATCGACTTCCTGGAGATCCAGGCTTTCCGCAAGACCCCGGTGGGCCGCCTGCCCTATGGCCTGCAAAAGCGCGTGGACCTGGGCCGCGCCCTGGCGATGGAGCCGCAGGTGCTGCTGCTCGACGAACCGATGGCCGGCATGAACGTGGAAGAAAAGCAGGACATGTGCCGCTTCGTGCTGGATGTCAACGACGAGTTCGGCACCACCATCGTGCTGATCGAGCACGACATGGGCGTGGTGATGGACATCAGCGACCGCGTGGTGGTGCTGGACTACGGCAAGAAGATCGGTGACGGCGCACCTGACGAGGTACGCAAGAACGAGGACGTCATCAACGCCTACCTGGGCACCAGCCACTGAGGGCGCGCCGGAGCACATCATGGGATTTTTCATCGAAACACTGATCGGCGGCCTGATGACGGGCATGCTGTATTCGCTTGTGGCCCTCGGCTTCGTTCTCATCTTCAAGGCCTCGGGCGTCTTCAACTTCGCTCAAGGGGCCATGGTGTTGTTCGCCGCCCTGGCCATGGCGCGCTTCTCGGAGTGGTTCCCGCAGTGGCTGGGCCTGGACAGCAAGGTGGTGGCCAATGTTCTCGCCTTCGTGGCCGCGCTCGTGCTGATGGTGGCGGTGGCCTGGTTGATCGAAAGACTGGTGCTGGGCAAGTTGGTGAACCAGGAGGGCATCACGCTGTTGATGGCCACCTTGGGCATCACCTATTTCCTGGACGGTTTCGGCCAGACGCTGTTCGGCAGCGAGATCTACAAGATCGATGTCGGCCTGCCGAAGGACCCGATGTTCGTGATGGAGACCATGTTCCAGGGCGGTGTCCTGGTGAACAAGGAAGACCTGTATGCCGCGGCCATCGCCGCTTCCCTGGTCGGTGCCCTGTCGCTGTTCTTCCAGTACACCTCCACCGGGCGTGCACTGCGTGCGGTGGCAGACGACCACCAGGCCGCACAGTCCATCGGTATTCCGCTCGACCGCATCTGGGTGATCGTCTGGAGCGTGGCCGGTTTCGTGGCACTGGTGGCCGGCATCATCTGGGGCTCCAAGCTGGGTGTGCAGTTCTCGCTTTCCCTGGTGGCCCTGAAGGCGCTGCCCGTGGTGATCCTGGGTGGCCTGACCTCGGTCCCCGGCGCCATCATCGGCGGGCTGGTCATCGGCGTGGGCGAAAAGGTCTCGGAGGTCTACCTGGGCCCGTTCCTGGGTGGGGGAATCGAGATCTGGTTCGGCTACGTGCTGGTGCTGTTCGTCCTGCTGGTACGCCCGCAGGGTCTGTTCGGCGAGAAGATCATTGATCGCGTCTGAGGAATCGATATGCTCTACCGCGAAAACGGCCAATTCAAGACCAGCTACGGCGCTGACCAACAGATCTTCCCCATCCGTCAGGATCGGGTCTTCATCTTGGGGCTGATCGCCGCGGCCGTTGTCTTGGTGCCCATGCTGGCTGATGAGTACATCTTCCGAGCCATCCTCATCCCCTTTCTCATCCTGTCCTTGGCGGCA
This sequence comes from Pseudomonadota bacterium, assembly GCA_041160585.1. GTDB lineage: Bacteria > Pseudomonadota > Gammaproteobacteria > Burkholderiales > Burkholderiaceae_C > RFTU01. The sequence continues at coordinate 8,079 of JBEAWD010000131.1, forward strand.
TTGGGGCTGAACATTCTGGTGGGCTACTGTGGCCAGGTATCGCTGGGCACCGGCGCCTTCATGGCCGTGGGCGCATACGCGGCCTACAACTTCATGGTGCGTATCGACGGCATGCCGCTTCTGTTGGCCCTGCTGCTGGGCGGCGTGGCTGCCACGGTGGTCGGCGTGGCCTTTGGCATTCCTTCCCTGCGCATCAAGGGTCTGTACCTGGCCGTGGCCACGCTGGCGGCCCAGTTTTTCGTCGACTGGATGTTCCTGCGGGTGTCCTGGTTCACCAACAACAGCACCTCGGGCTCGGTGTCGGTGTCTGACCTCGATGTCTTCGGCATCGCGATCAACACCCCGCACGAGAAGTACCTGCTGTGCCTGGCCATCGTGGTGGTGTTCGCGCTCATGGCCAAGAACCTGGTTCGCAGCCACATCGGCCGCGAGTGGATGGCCATTCGCGACATGGACGTGGCGGCGTCCGTGATCGGCATTCGCCCCGTCTACGCCAAGCTCACCGCCTTTGCCGTTAGCTCGTTCATCGTCGGCGTGGCCGGTGCACTCTGGGCCTTCGTCCACCTGGGCTCCTGGGAGCCCGCAGCTTTCTCGATCGACCGCAGCTTCCAGTTGCTGTTCATGGTCATCATCGGCGGTCTGGGCTCCATCATGGGCAGCTTCTTCGGCGCTGCCTTCATCGTCGTGCTGCCGATCTTTCTCAATCAGTTCCTGCCAGCGGCCGGCGACCTGGTCGGCGTGGAAATCAGCACCGCGATGGTGGCCCATGCCGAGCTGATGATCTTCGGCGGGCTGATCGTGTTCTTTCTGATCGTGGAGCCCCACGGCCTGGCCCGTCTTTGGTCTACCGCCAAGGAGAAGCTGCGTCTGTGGCCCTTCCCGCATTGAACCCAATGCCCTCGCAGGCATCCAAGCAAAGCGCTTCAAGCAACGGCCGACGGGCCCTATCAACCCCAGTGCACTGACGAGTGCGTTCAGCAGAGTCCAAACGACAACGGAGGCAAGGATGAAATTCAAGTCCATCGCGATGGGGGCCGCACTGGCAGCCGCCAGCTTCAGTGCGGTGTTGGCCACACCTGAGGTGTTCGCCCAGTCCAAGGTTCAGTTCTTCCCCAGCCTGACGGGCCGAACCGGCCCGGTCGCGCCGAACGCGACCCCCTTCGCCAACGGCTACGCCGACTACATGAAGCTGGTCAATGTGCGCGGCGGCATCAACGGTGTGCAGACCCTGGTCGAAGAGTGCGAGACCGCCTACGCCACCGACCGTGGGGTGGAGTGCTACGAGCGCCTGAAGGGCAAGCACGGCGGGGCCACGGTGTTCCAACCGCTGTCCACCGGCATCACCTTTGCGCTCACCGAGAAGATCCCCAACGACAAGATCCCGATGATCACCTCCGGCTATGGCCGCAGCGACAGTCAGGACGGTGGCGTGTTCAAGTGGAACTTCCCGCTGATCGGTCATTACTGGGTCGCCGGCGACGTGGTGCTGCAGCAGATTGCCGCCAAGGAAGGCGGTTTCGACAAGCTCAAGGGCAAGAAGATCGCCGTGGTCTACCACGACAGCCCCTTCGGCAAGGAGTTGCTGCCCATCGTGGAAGAGCGCCGCAAGATGCATGGCTTCGAAGTGCAGCTCCTGCCTGTGCCCGCACCTGGCGTGGAACAGAAGGCCGTGTGGCTGCAGGTTCGCCAGCAGCGCCCCGACTATGTGGTGATGCAGACCTGGGGCGTGATGACCGCCACGGCGATCAAGGAAGCGGTGGCCACCGCCTACCCGCGTGAAAAGATGTACGGCACCTGGTGGTCCGGTGCCGAACCGGATCTTCGCGACATCGGCGCGGCGGCCAAGGGCTACAACGCCGTCATGATGCAGCACGGTGCCGAGCCCAACGCACCGGTGGTCAAGGAGATTCTTGAAAAGGTGCACGGCAAGGGCCAAGGCACGGGACCGAAGGAAGAAGTCGGCTCGGTGCTGTACATGCGCGGCGTGGTGGGTGCCATGCTGGCGGTCGAAGGCGTGCGCGCCGCTCAGGAGCGCTTCGGCAAGGGCAAGGTCATGACCGGCGAGCAGGCCCGCTGGGGTTACGAGAACCTGAACCTCACGCAGCCCAAGCTCGATGCACTGGGCTTCAAGGGCGTGATGCGTCCGGTCTCCACCAGCTGCGCCGACCACATGGGCTCTGCATGGGCGCGCGTGCACACCTGGGATGGCGCCAAGTTCACCTGGTCGTCTGACTGGATGCAGGCTGACGAGCAGATCATCAAGCCGATGGTCCGCAGCTCGGCCGACCGTTACGCCACGGAGAAGAAGATCTCCCGCCGCGCCCCGGCGGATTGCCAGAGCTGATCAAGAGCCCCTGGCTGGGGGCTTTGGGCGCTCACCACGCCCAAAGCCCTCGTTCAAGCATCGGCTCACCCGGTGCTTGAACGAGGGGTACAACCGGCCCCCAAGACTGCGGAACGTCACCATGAGCGCCAATACCCTACTCAACGTCAACGGCATCGAGGTCATCTACAACCACGTCATCCTGGTCCTCAAGGGCGTCTCCCTGCAGGTGCCTGAGGGTTCGGTGGTGGCCCTGCTCGGCGGCAATGGCGCGGGCAAGACCACCACGCTGCGTGCGGTCAGCAACCTGCTGGCCGGCGAGCGCGGTGAAGTCACCAAGGGATCGATCGAGTTGCGCGGCGAGCGCATCGAGGCCCTGTCCACCGCGCAGATGGTCAACCGTGGCGTGATCCAGGTGATGGAGGGTCGCCATTGCTTCGCCCACCTCACGATCGAGGAAAACCTCATGACCGGCGCCTACACCCGCAAGGACGGCAAGGCCGCGGTGAGCGAGACGCTGGAGAAGGTCTACAACTACTTTCCCCGCCTGAAGACCCGACGCACCTCACAGGCTGCCTACACCTCAGGTGGCGAACAGCAGATGTGTGCCATCGGCCGCGCCCTGATGGCCAACCCCAAGATGGTGTTGCTCGATGAGCCTTCGATGGGTCTGGCGCCGCAGATCGTTGAAGAGGTGTTCGAAATCGTCAAGGACCTCAACACCAAGGAAAAGGTGACCTTCCTGCTGGCCGAGCAGAACACCAACATGGCGCTGCGCTACGCCGACTACGGCTACATCCTCGAGAACGGCCGCATCGTGATGGACGGCGCCGCCAAGGAACTGCGCGAGAACGAGGACGTCAAGGAGTTCTACCTCGGCATGGGCGGTGGCGACCGCAAGAGCTTCAAGGACGTGAAGAGCTACAAGCGCCGCAAGCGCTGGCTGGCCTGAAACAACTCGCGCAGTGGAACGACGATGACTGATCACTTCGACAACCTGGAAACCCGCGTCCCTGCGCAACGCGAGGCCGAATTGATGGCGGCACTGCCCGCCCTGGTGCGCCGGGCGCAGGAGCTACCGGCCTTGGGCCAGGTCCTGGCCGGTGTGGATGCCGCCACCGTGACCAGCCGTGCGGCGCTGGCCCGGTTGCCCGTCACCCGCAAAGGCGAGTTGCTCGACCGCCAGATGGCCAGCCGCAAGACCGATCCTTTCGGTGGCTTCTCCGCGATCGGTTGGCGCGGCATGAAGCGCAGCGGCGCGGCCCGGGTGTACCAGTCGCCGGGCCCAATCTACGAACCGCACGGCCAAAGCGCGGACTACTGGCGTGCCGGCCGCGCGCTCAAGGCCGCTGGATTCGAAGCGGGTGATCTGGTGCACAACAGCTTCAGCTACCACCTCACACCCGGCGCGTGGATCATGGAAAGTGGTGCGCATGCCCTGGGCTGCACCGTGTTTCCTGGGGGTGTGGGCAACACGGAACTGCAGTTGCAGGCCATCGTCGACCTAAAACCCGATGCCTACTGCGGCACACCGAGCTTCCTGCGCATCCTGGTGGAAAAGGCCGCCGAGACCCATACACCCATCGCCTCCATCAAGAAGGCATTGGTCAGCGGAGAGGCCTTCCCGCCTTCGCTGCGCGATTGGTTGGGCGAGCGCGGCATCCAGGGCTACCAGGCCTACGCCACGGCAGACGCAGGCCTCATCGCGTATGAATC